>NZ_JBVINN010000006.1:210657-264074 GCF_055579305.1 Kitasatospora sp. NPDC032757
AAACCGACGAGGAGGGGGTGCGCATAGCATCCTGTCCTGTTCCCCCCCCCCCCCCCCCCCCACCCCCCCCCCTCCCCCCCCCCCCCCCCCCCCCCCACCCCCCCCCCCCCCCCCCCACCCGGGTGGGTGTCAACGGGCCTGGGCCCGTCTTCGAACACCCTCGGGCGGAGCGGTGTTCGAGGACGGGCCCGAGGTCAGGTCAGGAGGTCTTCTGCAGCGACCAGGACTGGTAGGCCTGACCGTTGGGCTTCTGCAGCTCCAGCAGCCAACCGCCGTAGTACCAGCGGTTGCTGACGCCGAGCACCAGGGTCGAGCCCTCGGCGCTCAGGGTGAACCCACCACCCGACGCAGTGAGCGCCCACTTCTGGGCGGCCGCGTCGGAGCAGGGCTGCTGGGCGAGGTACTGGCCGGCCACCGGGCCGCCGCCGAGCTGGAGGCACTTGTCCGAGCGGGCGGACTTGATCCGCACCGCGCCGGACCCGGCGTCCTCGAAGGTCCACTTCTGGTTGGCGTAACCGGTGCGCTGGTAGGCGATGGCCACGGTGCCGTCGTTGAGCGAGCTGCCCCAGAGGTCGGCGGCCTGCCCGGTGAGCCCGTTCACCAGGGTGTACTTGGTACCGGGCTGCGGACGGCCGGCGTCGGCGAGGGTGCGGAAGGTGGCCGCGCGGCCGGGCTTGGAGACCGCACCCGCGCTGTCGCGGACGGCGACGGCCACGGTGTACGAGGTGCCGGGGGCGAGCCGGACCAGGCCGACCACGGTGGCGCGGACGGTGCCGATGGCCTGGCCGTTCAGCAGCACGTCATAGCCGGCGGCGGCCGGGACGGCGGGCCAGCTCAGCACGACCGAGTTCTGGGTGATCTGACTGACCGTCATGTCAGGGCCGGTGGTGCCGCCGGTCGGCGTGGCGGTCGGGGTCGGGGTCGGGGTCGGGGTGGTGCTCCCGGTGGGCGACGGGGTCCCGGTCGGGCTCGGGGTGCCCCCGGTGGCCGTGGGGGTCGGGCTCGGCGTCCGGGTCGGCGTCGCGGTCGGCGTGCCGGTCGGGGTCCGGGTCGGCGAGGCCGTCGCGGTGGGCGTGGGGGTCGGGGTGGGGTTCGGGCCGGTACCGCCGCCGGCGATCAGGAAGCGGTTGTTGGCGACGTTCCAGTGCGTGGCCAGGTAACTGCCGGGCGCGGGCGCAGTGTTGTAGTAGTCGTCGTGACGGCAGTCGAGCCGGCTGTCGCTGGCGTTGTCCGGGCAGACCGTCTTCATCGCCGGGTAGTACGGGGTGTCCGAGTAGCACATGAGGTCCCACTCGTCGACGCAGTGGCCACCCTTGCTGGAGTTGGGTGCGCTGTTGCTCACCGCACCCAGGTTGTGGCCGAGTTCGTGCGCCGCCGTGTTTCCGCCCCAGCAGCCGGAGTCGGTCCGGCCGTACGAGGGACCGAAGTTGCTCAGGTTGTCCTGGCCGGGCCGCTCGTCACCCGCGAAGGTGCCGATGCCGCAGTACACCTTGGCGTCGGTGAACATCATGTACTTGCGGTCCTTGCGGTTGAACCCCTGCGCGGCGAGCGCGCGGTTGCTCGCGTTGAAGTCGCCGATCTCGGAGTCCGAGATCTGCACGTTCAACACCGAGGCGGTGCAGTCGGGTTCGGTGACGAAGCGGACGTGCCGGACGCCGCCGGTCTCCTGGGCACTGGCGTTGTAGATGGTGTCGACCTCCGCCGCCCACTTCTTGAACGAGGGCAGGTACTGGGCGAAGCGGTCGCTGCTTGCGGTGTGGACGTACACGACCTGGACCCGGTTGCCGGCGCTGCCGTCGCCGTCGCAGACCACGGCGGAGCCGGCGGCGGGCGTCTGCTGCGGCGCCGCGGGGGCTCCCGCCGCCGGGGTGCCGGCGTCGCTGAGCAGCGCCTTCTGGCCGGCGTCCAGGACGGGGACCGAACCCTTCAACAGGTCGGCGGCAGCTGGCGGTTGGGCGTCGGCCGGCGGCGTGAGCGCCGGTACCTGGGCAGCCGCGGCGGCGACCGGCGGGACGTCCTTGTGGATGTCCACCTCCTTGGGCGGCGCGTCCGGCCCGTGGCTGCACAGCTGCCCGCCCGTCACCTCCAGCGAACCGGCGCACCGGTCGCCGGTCGGCAGGGTCAGACCGGCATAGACAAGACCGCGCTCCGGCTGGTCCTTGGGTATCTCGTGCAGCGGCGCGGCCTTCTGATCACGCTTCGGGGCGGGCGCCTGGGTGGCACCCTCGGCGGTACCGGTCTCCCCCGGCCCGCCGTCGTCGGCGACGACTCCGGCCGTGCCCGCCTCCGCCCGGTCGGCCGATCCGTCCACCGCCGCCGTGACGCCCGCCCGAACGGCGGCCGGCTCCAGCGCGGTCTGGATGCCCAGTGCCCCCGCGACCAGTCCGGCCGCCACCGCCACCGCCAGCAGCGCCGTGCGGCGCCCCGACGTCTTGCGCCGCTTGCGCCGGTGTTCCGTGCTCCGGTGTCCCATCGCGCTCTCTCCTGTCCTCGGTACGAGGCCCGCGCCACGCAACGTGGCTGCCGGGCCTTCCGACACCACGGAGACCGGGCACGACGGGAGGGGATAACAGAAACCTCTTTCGAAATTCGATCAGGCGGATCGGCGGCCCCGGCCGCGAACGCCGCCACAGGCCCTTCTCCGGGCCTGACGGTGGCTCCGGTCGCACACGGACGTGCCCGTTCCGTCCGGCTTCGGTGCACCCGGCCGCGGCGCCCGGCCGGACGGCCGTCGGGAGAGGTTCCGTGCAGGGCGTGCAACGGCCTGAAACGGCCTGCCACGAGCGGCGCGGCTGCCGGCGCGACCGAGCGCAGACGTCAGCCCGGCCGGGGGATCCGGCGATGATGATCGTGCCGCCCCGTCCGGCCGCGAGCGGCCCAGAGCAGTCGGCGCGCGGCGGTGCCGGGGAGCGCGCTCGGGGGGTACGCGCTCCCCGACAGGGGGTGGTGGCGGCCACCCGGCCGGGCCGCCCGGGGATACGGGCTCCGGCTGCCGTGACGGAATGCTAGACCCGCCGGGTTGCCCTGACCAGAACCCTGACCAGCAGACTTCCCGCCCCGGCCATGCCATTCGAACTCACCGTGCACACCCGCACCACCACCCGCGACACCACCCGGGAAGCAATCCGGGAGACCTTGAGGGAGACGTTCAGGGAGATCTTCCGGGACACCTCCGACGAAGCGTCACTCCGGCTGCCACGGCAGCCTCCGGACGGGGGGCTCCGACGTCCCCGGACGAGCACCGGGGCACGCCGTGCGCGCCGCCCGACGTGCTGCCGTGCTGCCGTGCTGCCGTGCTGCCGTGCTGCCGTGCACATGCTGCCGCATACCGGGGGCCGGGGGCCGGGTGACGACGCCGCGGCGGGAGAGGGCACTCAGGCCGCCACATCCAGCAGGGGGACGGCGGTCCGGCAGGCCCTCGGCGCGTGCATGGTCGCGAGGGAGGCGGCGAGCCGGGCCGGGTCGCCGGCCAGCCAGAGCCGCAACGCGGCGGCGAGCGCGGCGCTCGCCGGACAGGTCGACAGCCCGCAGTCCAGGGCGACCCGGTCGCCGAGCAACGGGAGGAGGTCGGCGACGGGCGAGGGCAGCCAGAGGGTGACGGCGCAGGGTGCGGGGCGGGCCAGGACGCGCGTCAGCCGGAGCGCGGCGGCGTCGCCGTGCAGCGCGGGGATGACGTCGAGCAGGCCGTCCGCCGCCACCTCCGACACGTCGCTGCCGTGGCCGCGCGCGAGTGCGCGCAGCAGCGCCCGCTCGGCCGCGGTGATCCGGACGGTCAGCATGACTTCTTCGCAGTCCATGGTCCTGGTTCCGCCTTCTGCTTCGGGTGTGCCCGTCGGTGGGTGTACTCGTCGCTCTTTACTCGTCGCCTGCGTTCTCGTCGCCTGCGTTCTCGTCGCGTGGTTCTCGTCGCTCGTCTGCTTGCCTGCCCTGGGCCCGGACCCGGACCCGATCATGTCCTGCCCGTCAGAAGGCCCTCTCCACCGGCGCAATCAGGCCGTCGTGGCCCTCGTGCCCGTCGTGGCGGCGGCGGACAAGCAGGGCCGAGACCGTCGCCCGGATCGACATGGATGCCGAACGGCCGACGGGTGAGGCCGCACGGACGGGTCATCAGGCTCCTCCTCGGTTCCGGGCGTGCACACGGGTTTCGGACCGTACGGACGGGTCGCGGGCTGTACGGGCGGACGCCGGACCGACCGGACGGGTCCCGGACCATCGTGGACCGGCGGGGGCCCTCCGGCCGAGGGCCGAAGGACCCTGCCCGTGAGGCAAGGGCGGACGCGCCTTCGGCCGAGGCCGTCCGCCCAGGTCAGGCCCTGCACACGGAAGCGGGCGCCCGGTCGCGGGCATGATGCGGGTACGCACCAGGCGGGCCGTTCCGTCCGAGGGCCGGTTGCGGACACCGTCCACCCCCGGCCAGACTCCGCCCGTGAACGAGACCGAGACCGAGACCGAGACGATCCCGCTCGACCGGGGCGACCCGCGCTGGGTCTTCCCCGCCCTCACCGAGGCCGAGGCCCCCGCCGTCGAGGCCGCACTCGCCCTCGCCGCCGGCCGGTTGCGCCGGTCTGCCGCCGGACTCGGCGTGCGGGCGGGCAGGACCGGGGCCGGGCTGGAGTACCACCGCACCGGACCGATCGTGGCGGCGACCGTCACCGGCTTCGTCGAGGCGCCGGGCCTGCTCGTGGTCTGCGCGCTCGGGTTCCCGCGCCGCTGCGGATTCGACCTGCGCTGGGGGCCGCCGTGGCGGGCCCTGGTGGAGATCGAGTTGGCGGGCGAGGTGGTGGAGGACTGGGAGGAGTGGTTCGAGCACCCCGTCGAGGCCGCCGAGGGGTTGGCCGCGGCGGCCGACCGATGGCTCGACCGGGTGGACGCCGACTTTCCGCCGCGCCACCGGGCCTGACGGCGCGGGAACGGTTCAGCACCCTCCCCCGGCCGCACCGCCCACCGGCCGGCGCGCCTGCCACACCTCCGCCGTCCGACTCGCCCACCGCGCGCCGCGCCCGGGGGACGGCGCGCACGCTCCGCCGATGGAGTGATCCCCCGAGGTATGACGCAACGCTCGCCGGACCGGCGCGTTTGCTATGGCGTGCGCCCCTCTGTTCACGGCGTGCGTGGGGGTCCGCCCTGGTCGGGGGCCCTCGGATCCCGCCTGTCGCGGCGGCGGCTCCGGCGGGCCCGCCGCGCCGGTCCCCCCTGGTGAGAGGTAATGTCATGCCCCTGACGACCGAGCTTCGCAGACCGATCGTTCCCTTCGGAAGCGCCCCCCGGTCGGCCGCCCCGGCCGCTCCCCCACTCGCGCCGGGCGCGCTCCCGGGCCTCGGCCACGCCCCCGCCCTGCTGCGCGATCCGCTCGGCTTCCTCGGCTCGCTCTCCCACCACGGGGGCGTCGTACGCATCCGACTCGGGCCGCGCACGGTCTGTGTGGTCACCGACGCCCGCCTGGTGCACACCCTGCTGGTGACGCTCGCCCACGACTGCCCGCGCGGCGCCGTCCAGGACACCCTCAAGACCGCGTTCGGCGACGGCCTGCTGATGTCCGAGGGCCAGGCGCACCGCGACCGCCGCCGGGTCGTCCAGCCCGCATTCGGCCCGGACCGGATGGCCGGATACCTCGCGGTGATGCACCAGGTCACCGAGGAGCGCGCCGCACGCTGGCGGCCGGGCCAAGTCCTCGACGTCGCCAAGGAGATGAACCACCTCGCACTGGAGATCGTCACCCGGACGCTGTTCGACGCGCGGCTGAGCGAGGACGCCACGCTCGCCTTCCACCGGGCTCTGCCCGACATGGTGAAGGGTCAGATCGTCCAGTCGCTCTACCCGCACCCGGCGTTCGCCCGGCTGCCGCTGCCGGTCAACCGGCGGTTCGACGCTGCCGTCCGGGTGCTGAACCAGGTGGTCGACCAGGCCGTCAACGGCGCTGCGCGGCCGACCGGCTGCCCGGCCGACGGCTCCGGGCGGTCCGACGGCAACGCGGACACCACTCTGCCCGGGCTGCTGCGCGCCGCGAGCGACCCGGCCACCGGCCGCCCGCTCACCGAGGCGGACGTCCGCTCCGAGGCGATCACCATGTTCGGCGCGGGCACCGAGACCGTCTCCACCACGCTCACCTGGCTGATCGACGAGCTGCTGCGGCACCCCCGGGTGGAGGCCCGCGTCCTCGCCGAGCTGGACGAGCACCTCCCGCCGGGCACCGTCCCCACTCCGGAGGCGCTCGCCCGGCTCACGTACACCCGCAGCGTCACCCGGGAGGTGGTCCGGCTGCACGCACCCAACGCCTTCCTGATGCGGACCGCAGGCGTGCCGGTCGAGCTCGGCCCGTACCGGATCCCGGCCGGCACCGAGCTGCTCTACAGCCTCACCGCGCTGCACCGTGACCCGCTGATCTATCCGGATCCGCTGCGCTTCCAGCCCGGCCGGCGGCACGGGGGCGGCGGCACGGCGAGCGCCGGCCGGCATGCGTTCCTGCCGTTCGGGGCGGGCAAGCACAAGTGCATCGGCGAGGCGTTCGCCTGGGCGGAGCTGACCGTGGCCGCCGCCGCGATCCTGCGCCGCTGGCGGCCGACGGCGGTCCCGGGCACCCGGGCCCGCGAGGTGGTCTGGACCACCGTCCAGGCCCAGGGCTTACGCGTCCGGCTCGCCCCGCGCGAGACCCCCGGCGCACCGAAGGCCCCCACCGTACGGCCGGCCGCCGCACGGCCCGCCACCTCGCGACCGGCCGCCGCGGCAGCCGGTCGCGAGGCCGCAGCCGTCGAAGCCGTCGAAGCCGCCGCAGCAACCGCGCCGGGCACGGCCGCCACACCGGGCACGGCCGCACCGGCCGTCGCCGCCGTCCCGCGGCCGGCCCGGCCCGCGTACCCGGCGCCTCGCCTGCCCACCGCGGCCGCCCGTCGCCGCCTCCCCGGCGAGCTGCGCACCGCCACGGACCGGCACGCCGACTGGGCACTCCACCACCGTCTGCTCTCCCCCGCCGAGCTGCCGCGCTACCAGGCCTTCGCACTCCCCGCGTTGATCGGCCACTCCTACCCGCGGGCCCGGGGCGCCGAACTCGACCTGCTGGTCGACGTGCTCGGCTGGTTCACCATCCTCGACGACCGCTTCGACGGCCCACCCGGCCGCCGGCCGACGGAGGCGCACGCCGTCGTCGAGCCGCTGCTCGCCGTCCTGGACGGGGACGCCCCGGCAGCCGCGGCCGGCGACCCGCCGCTGCTGCACTCGTGGCGGGAGCTGTGGGAGCGCCAGTGCGACACCATGTCCCCCGCCTGGCGCGAGCGGAGCACCGCCGAGTGGCGGTCCTGTCTGGAGACCTTCCTCGCCGAGGCCGCCCACCGGGCCGGGCGCACCTCCCCCGGCCTGCCGGAGACCGTGCGGCTGCGCCGCCACGCCAGCTGCCTCTACCCGTTCATGAACATACTGGAGCGGGTCCACGGCGCCGAGGCGCCGGCCAGGCTGCACGCCGACCCCGCGCTGCACCGGCTGCGGGCGCACACCGCCGACGCGGCGACGCTCATCAACGACCTGTACTCACTGGAGCGGGAGGAGCGCCAGGCGGCAGTGGCCTTCAACACCGTGCTGGCCCTGCAACGCATCCGCGGCTGCACCCGCACCCAGGCTGCGGCGGCGGTCCGTGCCCGGATCGCACGTCTGAGGGAGCAGAGCGACACCCTCCGGCGGCGCCTGCTGCTCCGACACCCGGCCGGCCACTGGTATCTGAACGGCACCCGGGAGCTGGTCGACGGCGTCCACGCGTGGACCAGCACCACCCGCCGGTACGTCAGTGACCGGTCACGGCCTCGGTAACGGTCGTTCCCTCGATCAGGGGCACCACCTCAGTGGCGGTCGCCGAGGGTGAAGAGCAGGATGACGAACCCGGCGAAAAGGTGTGTGGCGAAGATGTAGATGCCCGCGCGGATCAGCATGGCCCTGCGCCTGCTCTTCTCGTCGCTGATGCCGTCGGCCATGGCCGGGTTCTCCTTCGGGTCGGGCGGTCGTGCCGTGTGGGCTTGGTCCGGGCGGGTGTGCGAGGCCGCCCGCCCGGCTCTCACCTGCTGGTCGTGCGGGCGGCGCGCCCGGGGTCCGCGGCCTGCACGGCGCAGGCACCGGGCGAGCGGAGCTCGGTGAGCAGCGCGCCCTGGTCGGTGATCAGGTCGGTGAGGATGCGCCGGGCGGCGCGCAGCAGCTCGGCCACGTCCGGCGTGCTCAGCGCGTAGACCACGGTGTTGCCCTCGCGGGTGGCCGTGACCAGCTGGGTCCGGCGCAGCACCGCGAGCTGCTGGGAGAGGTTGGACGGCTCGACCTCGATCTCGGCCAGCAGCTCGCGCACCGGCCTCGGCCCGTCCTGCAACAGCTCCAGCACGCGGATGCGGACCGGGTGCCCGAGGGTGCGGAAGAACTCCGCCTTCGCCTGGTACAGCGGGACCGGCATCGTCCGCTCCCTCCCTGGTGCTCGCCTGCGCACCGTGGTGCCGGTGGCCGGGGTGCCCGATGGGCGGTGGCCGGGTCGGCCGGTTCGGCCGGTTCGGCCGTGGAGCATCATCCCCTGCGGATGAAGAATTCTTCAAGTCGTCATCGCATCGCGGCCGCCCGAGCCCGCAGGCAGCGCCCGCGATCTCCCGCAGCCGCACCTTCTCCGGCCGAGCATTCGCAGCCGAACGGGCGGGGCCCGGGAGTCCGCCGCCTCCCGGGCCCCGCCGTACTACCGGACGGTCATCAGCACGGCACCACGACGTCCACGGTCACCGGCGCCGGGTTCCACGGGTAGGCGGCCACACTGAAGCTGCCGTGCACGGTCGACCCGCACGGCGCCGTGCCGCCGACACCCCGCACCTGCACCGTGCTGGCCGTGAACAGCGTCCGCCCGTTCACCGAGCCGAGCGAGGCGCCGCCCACGATCTGCCCGGAGAGCCCGGTCAGCAGCTCGCGGGTCTGCGGCTGCGGACCACCCGGGCTCGGCGGCCCGGCCAGGGCGACCTGCCCGTAGAACTGGACGCCGTCGCCGGTGACCTCGGCGCACACCTTGGTCGACAGCCCGGCCTGCAGCCCGGACGCACCACAGGTGACGGTCGTGGCCGTGGTCGTCGCAGTGGCCGCACCCGCCTCGGCCGGAACGGCCAGCAGGGTCGCCGCGCCGGCGACGCCCGCGGCGAGCAGAGTGATTCGGTTCATGCGGTTCTCCGTTTCCCAATTTCTCATAGCGCCACATGTGACATTTCACATGTGGCGTGCCGCCACCCTCGCATACGATTCGAACGCCCGGCCGCCGATCGGGCATCGACTCACCGGACAGACCGGAAAGCGGCCTTCGATGGCGCGATCCCGGCCCTCCCCACCCGGTGGGCCGACCGCAACCCCCGAACCGGCTCGAACCCGTGTCCTTGACCGGCCGCCGGCGTTGAGCGGGCGTGAAACGTCTCCTCGCGATCGCCGCCGCGGTGACCGCCGCCCTCACGCTGACCGCGGTCGCCGCCCCGCCCGCGTCACTGCTCGGCGGCGAGGTCCGCCGGCTCCCCACCGAGGACCGGGTCGTGGCGCTCACCTTCAACGCCGCCTGGGACGAGACCGGGCTCGACACCGTCCTCACCGAGCTGCGCGAGCGTGCCGCGCCCGCCGCGTTCTTCCCCACCGGGCAGTTCGCCGAGCAGCATCCGGACGCCGTCCGCGCGGTGGCCGCCGCCGGGCACGGCCTCGGCAACCACTCCTACAGCCACCCGTTCTTCGCCGACCTCGGCCCGCAGCAGGCGCGCGCCGAAGTGCTGCGCGCCGACGCCGCGATCCGAACCGCCTCGGGCGCCGAGCCACTCCCCTTCTTCCGCTTCCCCTACAGCGAGACGACGCCGCAGCGGATCGCCGACGTCAACGCTCTCGGCTTCGCCGACCTCGAGTTCACCGCCGACACCAACGGCTACCTCGGCCCCGCCGGGGGCATGACCACCGCCAAGGCCGTCGACCGCGCGCTCGCCGCCCTCGTGCCCGGCGCGATCCTCCAACTCCACGTCGGCGCACCCGACGAGAGCCCCGACCACCGGTGCCTGGACGCCGAGGCGCTCCCGCTGATCATCGACGCCGTCCGCGCCCGCGGCTACCGCTTCCTGGACCTGCGCGAACTGCTCGACGCTGAGCGACGAGGCGACGGGCTGACGGGCTGACGGGCTGACGGAGCATCGGGGTAGCGGGGTTGCCGAGCGACCAGGCACAGCGAGGCCCGGGGCGCGACGATCCTCGGCGGGCCCGGCCATCCGGCCCCGCCCGCTGCCTGCCGCCCGCCACCCCGCCTGAACTGCCCTATGAGGGAGCCGGGTTGACCCCGGGCTCCGTCACCCGACCTCGTCGTCGACGAAGCCCAGCCGCCGGTTGAGACCGATCACGGCAGCGTTGGCCGGGTGGTGGATGGTCCGCAGCCAGCGCCTGCCGTCGGCCCGGGCGAAGTCGATGGCCAGCAGCTTCATGGCCAGCGAGATCCCGCGCCCGCGGTGGCCGGCGAGGACCCCGGTCATCTCGGCGAACGCATACCCCTCGGGTCGCAGCGTGGTCGCCGCCATCCCGGCCCAGACCGGGCCGTCCAGGGCGAGGACGACGCCCCGGGGATCGTAGACCGGGATCTCGATCCGCTGGGCGAGGTACTCGTCGAAGGTGTAGAACTCGCCCCGCTCGGGGATGTCGGCGGCGCAGGTCTTGTTCAACTCGTAGAGGGCGCGGCGGTGTTCGGCCGTGTCGCCGACATCGGCCATGGTGGTGAACACGATCCCGGCCTGCCGGGCGCCATCGAGGTACGGCGCGAACCGGGCCCCGTCGAACGCCTCCAGGTCGAGCTTCAGTCGCACCCATTCCACGGCCACGGGCCCCTCCCTCGGCTCTGCTCCCTGGTTCGCCCCTCACTCTAACGGCCGCGCCCGGCAAGGGAGGAGCGCAGGGTGTCGATCCGGTGGAGGGCATCGAGGAAGGCCCGGCGGTCCAGGTGGCCGCTGTCCAGGCCGTCGGCCAGGGCGGCGGCCGCGGCGTCGCCCTGGCCGACGTCGCGGGCCGAGCAGAGCAGCAGGTCCATGCCCGCCCCGGCAGCGGCGAGGGCCCGGGCGGGGGTGTCGCCGAAGGAGGCCAGGGCGCCGGCTTCGAGGGCGTCGGTGATGGTGACGCCCTGGAAGCCGAGGCGCTCGCGGAGTTCGCCCTGGACGACGGCGGACGAGAGGCCGGCCGGGCGGGCCGGGTCGAGGGCGGGGTAGACGGCCCAGGAGGTCATGACCAGCCGGACGCCGGCGGCGATGGCGGCGCGGTAGGGCTCCTCGCCGCGGGCGCGGAGCTCGGCGAGCGGCACCGGGAGGGTGGCGGGGCCCAGGTCGGTGTTCAGGTCACGTGCGGCGGAGCCGAGGCCGGGGAAGTGCTTGGCGGTGGCGGCGACGCCGAGCCCCTGCTGGGCGGTGAGGAAGGCGGCGCCCAAGGTGGCGACCACGGAGGGGTCCTGGCCGTAGGAGCGTTCGGAGTGGTCGATGAAGTTGTCGGGGGTGTCGTAGACGTCGAGGACGGGGGCGAGGTTGGTGTTCAGGCCCGTGTCGGCGAGGTTGCGGCCGGCGCCGGCGCCCGACCGGGCGGCCTCGCCGACCGGGTCGGAGGCCAACCCGGTCCGGCGGGCGGAGAGTTCGGGTGCACCGGGGAGCCGCCGGACCTTGCCGCCCTCCTGGTCGGTCATCAGCAGCAGCGGCCGGCCACCCGGTGCCTCGGCGGCGGCCTGGTGCATCTGCTCGACAGCGGCGTGGAGTTGGGCGGGCACGGCGGTGTTGTCGCCGAACAGGATGACGCCGGCCGCCCGGCCCTCGCGGATTGCCTGGATCAGGGCGGGCGGCGGGGTCGGGCCGGGGTAGGAGTAGACGATCCGCCGGCCGGCGAGCAGCCGGGAGTCCTCGGTCGGCATGGGGGTGTTCCTCTCCGCGATGGGCGGCGGCCGGTGGTTGCCGCGCGCCGTACCGGCCGGGGCCGGGGTCAGGGCGGTCAGCAGCAGGGCCAGCGCCGCGCAGCGGACGGTCCGCCGGAGCGACGGCATCGGGCCTCCCGGGTAGGGGACGGGGCTCTACACAGGTCTTGGCACAGACAGGGCTGGCACGGACAGGGCGTCGGGCGGACAGCGCATCGGACGAACAGAGCGTCGGACGGTGGGACGTCGGACGGTCGGGCGTCCGACAGATCGGGCTGAGCACGGGGCTCGGGGCGGATGGAGAAGGGAGCGGGGACTGAACGCGGACGGAACGGGGACCGGCGGGGCCGGGCGATCCGGTGCGCCAGGCTATCGGGATCCGGCGCGGCCGGGCCGGGCGCGACGCGCCCCCGCTACCCCATCCGCCCTAACAACCGGCCGAGCACCGCGACGCCCTCGGCGATGTCGCCCGGCGCGCCGGCCGCGTAGCCGAGCACCAGCCCGGGCCGGTGCGGCAGCCTGGCGTGCCAGGAGAGCGGCTGCACCTTGACGCCGTGCGCGAGCGCCGCCGTGGCGAGTTCGGTGTCGGAGCAGTCGAGCCCGGCCGGGAAGGTGACCATCAGGTGCAGACCGGCCGCCGCGCCGTGCACGACGGCGCCCGGCAGGTGGGTGCCGATCGCGGCGATCATGGCGTCCCGGCGCCGCCGGTGCCGCGGGCGCAGCAGGCGCAGGTGGCGCTCCAGCTCGCCGGTCTCCATGAGCCTGGCCAGCACCAGTTGCGGCAGGGCGGCGTTGCCGAGGTCGGCGAAGCGTTTGGCGGCGAGGACGGCCTCGCGGTGGCGGGCCGGCACGAGCAGCCACCCGGTGCGCAGGGCGGGGGCGAGCAGTTTGGAGACGCTGCCGGTGTAGCAGACCTGTTCGGGGAGGACGGCGCGCAGCGCGGGCACGGGGGCGCGGTCGTAGCGGTGTTCGGCGTCGTAGTCGTCCTCGATGACGAGGCCGCCCTCGCCGGCCCAGCGGAGCAGGTCGCGGCGCCGTTCACCGCCGAGCACCACCCCGGCCGGGAACTGGTGGGCGGGGGTCAGCAGCACGGCCGGGGCGCCGGTGGCGCGCAGCGCGTCGACCCGGATGCCGTCGGCGTCGACCGGGACGGGCGGGGTCGCGGTGAGCCAGTGGCCGAGGTGCTGGCGGGTGCCGAGCGAGCCCGGGTCCTCGACGGCGACCTCGGTGATGCCGGCCCGGCCGAACACCTGGCCGAGCAGGGCGAGGGCCTGGGCGGCACCGGCGACGATCAGGACCTCGTCGGGGTCGGCGCGGATGCCCCGGTTACGGGCGAGCCAGTGTGAGACGGCCAGGCGGAGCGCGGGGGTGCCGCGCGGGTCGCCGTAGCCGAACTCGTGGGCGGGGAGCCCGTCGAGGACGGCGCGTTCGGCGCGCAGCCAGGCGGCCCGCGGGAAGGCGGCGAGGTCGGGTACGCCGGGCGAGAGGTCGATCCGGGCGGGAGTGGCCCGCAGCGCGTCGAAGCTCTCGGGGACGGGCGCGGAGTCGAACAGGGCGGGCACCGGGGCGGGCGGCGCGGCCGGCGGGGGCGGCGGCGCGGGGGTGGCGACGACGACGGTGCCGCCCCTGCCCCGGCCGGCGATCTGGCCCTCCTCGGTGAGCCGCCGGTAGGCGTCGGTGACGACCCCTCGGGAGACCCTCAGCTCCGCGGCGAGCACGCGGGTGGCGGGCAGCCGGCTGCCCGGGGGGAGGCGGCCGTCCGTGATCGCCCGGCGCAGCCGCCGGGCCAGCCAGTCGGCGAGCCCGCCGGCCGGGGCGTCGGCGGTGTCGAGCTGCAGGAAGTCGGCCCCGGCGGTTTCGGACCTGTCGAGGGCCGGCTCTTTGGACCTGTTCACCGGTCCATTGTGCGGGCCAGGCTGGGGCCATGACGACGGAAACGACATTCCCGGAGACCATCTCGCAGTCGCGGGCCGCCGGCCCCACGGAGGACCACGCCTATGTGCACGGCTATTCGACGACCGAGGCCCAGCGGCTCGGCGACCAGGCGGACACCCTCGCGGAGCTGCTGCACGCAGGCACGGCGTACCCGGCCGGCAGCCGGGTGCTGGAGGCGGGCTGCGGCGTCGGGGCCCAGACGCTGCACCTGCTGGCGGGCAGCCCCGGGGTACGGCTGACGGCCGCCGACATCTCGGCCGAATCGCTCGCCCAGGCCCGCGCCCGGGTCGCGGCGCACGCGCCCGGCGCGCAGGTGACGTGGCACCACGGGGACCTGCACGAGCTGCCGTTCGCCGACGGCTCCTTCGACCATCTCTTCGTCTGCTTCGTGTTGGAGCACCTGGCCGACCCGGTGGCTGCGCTGGACGCCCTGCGGCGGTTGCTGCGGCCGGGCGGGACGATCACCGTGATCGAGGGCGACCACGGCTCGGCGTTCTTCCACCCGGAGAGCCCCGCCGCCCGCGCGACGGTGGACCACCTCGTCCGGCTGCAGGCCGACGCGGGCGGCGACGGCGAGCTCGGGCGGCGCCTGTACCCGCTGCTGACGGAGGCGGGGTTTCACGACGTCACCGTCCGCCCGCGGACCGTCTATGCGGACGGGAGCCGCCCGGAGCTGGTCGAGGGGTTCACCCGCCGCACCTTCGTCGCGATGGTCGAGTCCGTCCGCGCGGCCGCGCTCGCGGCGGGCCTCACCACGGCGGCCGCCTTCGATGAAGGCATCGCCGACCTGCGCCGCACCGCGGAGGAGGGCGGGACGTTCCACTACACCTTCTTCAAGGCGGTGGCGGTCAACTCCCGGGTGTACTGACCATCGGGGTCGATGACAGGGCTCACGGGTCGGTACACCCAGCACACGGGCGCGCTACCGGACCCCGTCGTCCCCGTCGCCCAGGGTGGTGAGCAGGGTGCGCAGGGTGGCCACCAGGGCCTCGATCCGAGGGGCATCGAGGTCGGCCAGGATGCGCCGTTCGGTGGTGAGGTGGTCGGGGAGGGCGCGGTCGACCAGGGCGTGGCCTTCGGGGGTGAGGGCCACGTCGCGGCTGCGGCCGTCGGAGCCGCTGGGGGTGCGGGTGACCAGGCCCCGGGCCTCCAGCCGGTCGAGGCGCTGGCTGATCGCGCCCGAGGTGACCATCGCGGACTGCATCAGCCCGGTGGGGGTGAGCCGGTAGGGCGGGCCGCTGCGGCGCAGGGTGGCGAGGACGTCGAAGGAGGCGGCGTCCAGGTCGTGTTCGGCGAAGTTGCGCTTCAGCTCGGCGTCCACGAGGCGGGAGACCCGCTTGAGCCGGCCGATCACCTCCATCGGGGAGACGTCGAGGTCGGGGCGCTCCGCGCCCCACTGCCGCACCAGTCGGTCCACATGATCTGCCACGAGTCCAGCCTATGCGATGCCTTAGCGGTGAGATACCTCACATCGCCCGATTCACCCGGCCGGACCCAATCTGCCTTAGCGCTGAGATACATTAGCTTAGTGCTAAGGAATCGCCTCGGAATCGTGCTGCTGACCGCTCTCGCCCCCGCCATCTGGGGGTCGACCTACCTCGTCACCACGGAACTGCTCCCGCCCAACCGCCCGCTGCTCGCCGCGGTGCTCCGCGCCCTGCCGGCCGGAATCCTCCTCCTCGCCGTCACCCGCCGCCTGCCGACAGGCAGTTGGTGGTGGCGCTCGCTGGTGCTGGGTGCGCTCAACATCGGCGCGTTCATGGCCCTCCTCTTCATCGCCGCCTACCGCCTGCCCGGCGGGGTCGCCGCCACCGTCGGCGCCGTCCAGCCGCTGATCGCCGCCGGACTCTCCGCCGGACTGCTCGGCGACCGGCTCTCGCTGCGCACCCTGATCTCCGGCATCGCCGGCGTGGCCGGCGTCAGCCTGCTGGTGCTCCGGGCCAACGCCCAGCTCGACGCCCTCGGCGTCGCGGCCGCGCTCGGCGGCGCCGTCGTGATGGCCACCGGAGTCGTCCTGTCCAAGCGGTGGACCTCACCGGCCCCGCTGCTCGCCACCACCGGCTGGCAGCTCACCGCGGGCGGCCTGATGCTCGTCCCGGTCGCGCTCCTGGTGGAGGGCGCACCGCCGTCCCACCTCACCGGCGCCAACCTGCTCGGCTACGCCTACCTCGGCCTGATCGGCGCCGCCGTCTCGTACGCGCTCTGGTTCCGCGGGATCCGGGCGCTGCCGCCGACCTCCGTCACCTTCCTCGGGCTGCTCAGCCCCGTGGTCGCCACCGCCCTCGGCTGGCTGGCCCTCGGTCAGGACCTCTCGCCGGTCCAGGGAGTCGGCGCGGTCATCGTGCTCGGCTCACTGGTCGCCGCCCAGAACCAGCGGCAGACCGGCCCCGCCGCCCCGGAGAGCCCGCTCCCCCCGGCCGGGCAGCCCGCGTCGGCCGAGGCCGCCGCGACGCAGCAGCCCGTCCCCGAACCCACCCGCTGAGCACGCACACCGCCTGACCGTACACGCCGCCCGAGCGCGTACGCCGTCCGAGACCGTACGTCCCCCCTTCCGGAACTGGAGAACCCCGTGCGCATCACCGTGTTCGGCGCCACCGGCAACGTCGGCAGCCGGGTGGTGGCCGAGGCCGTCGCCCGCGGCCACCAGGTCACCGCCGTCCTCCGCGACCCCGCCAGGCCGCACAGCCTGCCCGGAGCCGCCACCATCGCCACCGGCGACGCCCGCACCGCCGAGGACGTCACCCGGCTGGCCACCGGCCAGGACGTGGTGATCAGCGCCACCCGCCCGGCCCCCGGCAGCGAGTCCGAACTCGCCACCGCCACCAAGGGCCTGCTGGCCGGCCTGGCCGGGACGGGCGTGCGCCTGCTGCTCGTCGGCGGCGCCGGCAGCCTCACCCTGCCGGGCGGCGACGGCGCCACCGTCGTCGACGACCCCGGCTTCCCGCCCTCCTGGCTGCCCATCGCCCAGGCCTGCGGCGAGCAGCTCGCCCTCTGCCGCGCCGACAGCGAGGTCGAGTGGGCCTACCTCAGCCCCGCCGCCCTCCTCTCCCCGGGCGAGCGCACCGGCCGCTACCGCCTCGGCCGGGACGAACTGCTGGTCGACGCCGACGGCACCTCCGCCATCTCGATGGAGGACCTCGCCGTCGCCCTGCTCGACGAGGCCGAGCAGCCCGCCCACCACCGCACGCGCTTCACCGTCGCGTACTGAGGCGGGCGGCCCGGCCGCCGAACGGTCCGGTCGTCGGCAGAGCGTGCATCGCCGCTGGCGGGAGGACCGGGTTCCTGTCACACCGTGAACATGTGGAGGTTTCGTGAAATCGTGCAGTGCAACGGCTGCTGCCGTGGCGTCGACGGACAGGTTCACCCGGTCCGGTGAGACGGGGCCGGGTGAGACGGCGTCCGGTGAGCTGATGCTCGTCGCGCCCGGCACGGAACACCTGGCCGGCTTCCGTGCCGAGATCACGAACCTGGGACTGGGGCCCGTGCAGGTGTCGACGTTCGCCTTCTCGCGGGTCCGGTCACACCACACCCCGGTCCGATTCCCACGGGGTGATCCCGAGCAGTACCAGCTGGTGCTGACGACGAAACGCGCCCTGCGGGTGCCCCGGTCCGGCCATGGGACGGTGATCGCGGGGGACACGTTATGGACGGACACCTCACGTGCTGTGGAGAACCACGGCAGCTCCGACGGCGGGGAAGTCCGGGCGATCGTGCTGCAGATACCCCGGTCCGTCCTGCCACTGCGGCCGAACAGGGTGGACCGCCTCCTCGCACAGCCCATCCCCGTGACCGGAGGAACTGGAGCGATACTCGCCGATTTCCTAGGCGCACTCGTCGCGCACGGTCCGGACTGCCAGGCCGAGGAGGCCATCCGCCTGGGATCCATCGCCGTCGACCTGGCCGCCGCCTGCCTGGCCCAGCGTCTCGGAGCCCTGGGCGAGGCACCGGCCGAGGCCCGCGCCCAGGCCATGCGGCAGCGGATCACCGGCTTCATCGAGCACAACCTCGGCGACCCGGACCTCACGCCCCTGGCCATCGCCGACCGGCACAACATCTCCCTACGCGGCCTCTACGCACTCTTCGAGGGGCAACCCCTCAGCGTCGCGGCCTTCATCCGCCGACGCCGGCTCGAACGCTGCCACGCCGACCTCGCGCGCCAGGAGCTGAGGAACCACCCCGTCCAAGCGATCGCGGGCCGCTGGGGCTTCTCCAACGCCACCGCCTTCAGCCGCGCCTTCCGCGAGGCGTACGGCTTCACTCCGACCGATCACCGCGAGAACGCCCTCCGGCCCGCACTGCATGCAGTGTCAGGAGACCCTGCACGGCACGCGCACCAGAGCATGCCGATCGAGCCTAGATTTCATAGCGCTGGAGACAACAGGCCGACGTAAGCGCCGGTCAGGGGTGAGAAGTTGACGGCCTGCCGCCGGATCGGGCGGCCAGGGCACGGTCGTACCCCTTCACGCCGCGCTGCCGTCGCCGTCCACCGGAAGAAGAAGAGGAACAGTCCGTGACCATCCGCCTCAAGCTCGCCGCCGTTCTCGCGGCTGTCGCCGCCACCACCACGCTCGGCACCCTCGCCGCCCCGGCGAACGCCGCTTCCCCCGTCCAGGCCGCCGCCGGCCGCCACAGCTACAACCCGCAGGCACCGCTCGGATCGTTCGACAATCCGGTCATCATCGGCGGCAACCAGCAGCTCTCCGTTCTCACCCCGGCGCAGCGCACGGCCATGGACCAGGCGAAGATCACGCTCGCCGCCGAGGCCAAGAGCCGCGAGGACGGCACCCAGCTCAACACCGGGATGCAAGCCACCACCCAGAACAACTGCGTCATCGGCGTGTACTGGTCCCAGTGCGACAGCGTCGGCTGGGGCTGGTGGACCCTCGCCACCACCCTGGACAAGAACCACCACGAGTGGGCGACGCAGCAGGGTTACGCCCCCAGCAACAACTTCGACACCTATATGGACCGGTCCTACGACGGCGGCAGCACCTGGGACGGCATCATCAGCACGGTGGTGAACACCTCCGCCTGGGGCGAGGGCATCTACGACGGCCCCGGCAACTGGGTCCGAGCCTGCATCTACAACATGGACACCCACATCGTCGCCTGCGACGCATGGCACTGACCGACAGCACGCCACGCTCCTGAGTGAACACCACTGATCCGCAGAACCCCTCACCCCGGTCCGCCCGGGGTGAGGGGTCTCGGCCGTCCCCCGAGACCCGGTACCGGCAAGCCGGGCGCAGCGGACGCGGCCGCGCAGACGCTGGCCGAACTGGCCCGCCTCGGGGGACGGTGCGGCCCGGGGCCGTGGCGGACATCATCGAGGCCGACATGACCGAGGTCGCCGCCCGGTTGGGCGCCCAGACCCAGCGGCCGCGCGCGGCCGACACGGCGCCGCTCCCCCGGCCCGCGGACGAGCGGCACCCCGCGCGCGAGCACGCCGCTTAGGGCTTGTCTGACACTGCCCGCCGCGCGCACGACGCCGGGCATCCCGCCACCCGCTTCCCCTTTCCCGCCGATCTCTGGAGAACCCCCATGCGCATCACCGTGTTCGGCGCCACCGGCAATGTCGGCAGCCGCGTCATCGCCGAGGCCCTCGCCCGCGGCCACCAGGTCACCGCCGTCGTGCGCGACCCGTCCCGGCCGCACGGTCTGCCGGCCGAGGCCACGATCGCCACCGGCGACGCCCGCAACGCCGAGGACGTCACCCGGCTCGCCGCCGGCCAGGATGTGGTGATCAGCGCCACCCGCCCGGCACCCGGCAGCGAGGGCGAACTGGCCACCGCCACCAAGGGCCTGCTGGCCGGCCTGGCCGGAACGGGCGTGCGGCTGCTGGCCGTCGGCGGCGCCGGCAGCCTCACCCTGCCCGGTGGCAACGGCGCCACCGTCGTCGACGGCCCCGAATTCCCGGCCGGCTGGCTCCCCATCGCCCTCGCCTGCAGCGAGCAGCTCGCCCTCCACCGGGCCGACACCGCGGTCGACTGGGCCTACCTCAGCCCCGCCGCGCTCCTCGCACCGGGGGAGCGCACCGGCCGCTACCGCCTCGGCCGGGACGAACTGGTGGTGGACGCCGCGGGCACCTCGGCCATCTCCATGGAGGACCTCGCCGTCGTGCTCCTCGACGAGGCCGAGCACCCCGCCCACCACCGCACCCGCTTCACCGCGGCCTACTGAGTGGCCGGGGAGTGCCGCACCGGACGCCGCGCAGGCACAACCGTGCGCCCGGGCCCCACGTCGTCGGACCGACGATGCGGGGGCCCGGGCGCGACGGCGTCAGGAGGTGACGCGCTCGATGGTGACCGTCCGGAGCACGACGTCCTCGACCGGCCGGTCGTTGGCGCCGGTTTCGGTCTTGGCGATCGCGTCCACCACGTCGGCGCCCTCGACGACCTCGCCGAAGATGGTGTGCTTGGTGTTGAGGTGCGGGGCCGGGCCGACCGTGATGAAGAACTGCGAGCCGTTGGTGCCCCGGCCGTTCTGCTTCCCGGCGTTGGCCATGGCCAGCAGGTAGGGCCGGTTGAAGAAGAGGTCGGGGTGGATCTCGTCGTCGAACGTGTAGCCCGGGCCGCCGACGCCCATGCCGAGCGGGTCACCGCCCTGGATCATGAAGCCGGCGATCACCCGGTGGAAGACGGTGCCGTCGTAGAGCCGGTCGCTCGACGTCTCTCCGGTCTCCGGGTGCGTCCACTCGCGCTCGCCCTGGGCGAGTTCCACGAAGTTGCGGACGGTCTTGGGCGCGTGGTTCGGGAACAGCCTGACCTTGATCGTGCCGAGTGTCGTGTCCAGCGTCGCGATGAGGCTCTCAGCCACCGTCTGTCTCCTGCGTCGAAGGGCCGGGGGTCGAGCCGCAGCCGCCCCCGCTTTTCCGCGCATACAGTAGTCGACCGGTCGCGCTTGGAAACGGGCCGACGGCCCGGCGCGGGAGACCCCGGCCCGGCGGAACGCCCGGCGCCCACCCGGCCGGTTACCGCGGGGCCCGGTCCGGCGCCGGAGCCGGGACGACGGCGGCGATCCGGCCGCCGCCGAAGAACCGCAGCCGCTCGGCCCGCGCCCGATGGCCCCACCCCTTGACCCGGTGGAAGCAGAGGTCGGCCGGGACGGGGGCATCCCGCAGGTCCGCCACCAGGGCGTTCGCCGGCAGTCGGGCCGCCGCCGCGGCCCGCAGCGGGTCACCGTCCGCCGACCAGCCGTGCGGCGGGGCCGGGTGGACCCACGGCTCGCCGGTGTTGGGGAAGAAGTGCTGACCGCCCGCCAGCGCCCGGCTCGCGAAGCGGGTGCCGTCCACGCCGCCCTCCGCCGTCCTCGCCCGCTGCGCCGCGCCACGGGCGATCCGGGCGAGACGGAGCAGCAGGTGCGGCAAGGACTCGGCGAGCAGGGTGAGCTCCGGGGTTTCCGCGAGCCGCTCCGCGTCGGCCGGGACGGAGACGACGTAGCCCCACGCCCCCGACCCCTGGTCGATCCGCACCTGGACCGAGGCGCTCCGGCGGCCGTACTCGATCGACGCGACCGGCCAGAACGACCCCGCGCCGCCGACCATCTCCACCAGCGCGGGCGAGAGCCGAGCGGCGGCCGAGCCGGCGCGCAGTTCGACCGGGGCCAGCCCGGCGATCCGGACGCCGCCCAGCTCCCGCAGCACGGCGCGCACGTCGCCGGGCAGCGGCACGGGCCAGGCATCGAGCTCGGCCTCGCCGCACCCCTCGTCCAGCTCGACCAGACCGGGCAGCTCCGCCGCCAGGGCCCGCAGCTCGGCCACCGCGCGCTCGGGCGCGTCGGCCGGCACGGCGGGGCGCGCCACCGGGCGGCCGAGGAAGTCACCGCTGACGAGGCTGCGGATCAGCAGCACCTGGCCGTCGCCGGCGAGCGCGAACCCGGTCTCGCTGCTGCCCGTGTCCGCCGTGTCGTAGGAGAAGGAGTAGTAGGGCTCCCAGGCGAGCAGGCACGGGTAGCCGGGCAGCGCCCGCAGGTCCACGACGTCGGTCAGGCTGTCGCCGGGGCCCGCGAGCCGGGCCAGCCCGGGGTCGTCGGCGGCCGCGCGCAGCGAGGGGACGGCGGCCACCGTCCCGGCCCGGGGGATCTCCTCCCAGGCCTCGCCGCCCCGGGCCAGCCGGCCGGCGAACTCGGGCAGCCACCCGACGAATCCGGGCGCCTCGACGATGCTCTCCGCCTCGTCCCAGGGCTCGATCAGGAGCACCGGGCCCCAGTCGTCACGTTGCCCGGTCCCTACGCCGACCAGCACCTCGCCGCCCTCGTACCCGGTCCCGCCGACGGCCAGGTAGCCGTCTCCGAAGCCGCCCGGTCCGGACGGTCCGAAGGAGTAGGTGCCCCACTCGTCACTCTCGACTCCGCCGACCTCACGCAGTACCGCCCGGCAGGCCTCGGGCACGAAGACCGGCCAGGAGTCCATCTGCTCGTCGGTGAAGCCGGCCAGCAGCTCCACCTCGTCGGGCAGCTCCTCGGCCAGCGCGCGCAGCGCGGCAAGCGCCCGCTGCGCCTGGCGCACGCCCTGCCCGGCGCCCCGGTGCGTGCCGTGCTCCGTCCCCCGGTCCGTGCCCTGGTCCGTCGTCATGTCTGTACCGCCCGCCCTGCTGTGGTGCCGTCCTGATCGCTGCGGACGGCAGCCTAGCGGCCGTCACGGACAACGGGCCGCCGTCGATGGCGGACACCGTCCGTCCCGCCCCGGTGTTCGTCCCCCGGGCACTCCATCAGGGCTGCCGATGCTCCGACAGCTGTGCTGCGCGCCCCGGACACCCCCCGGACAACCACCGTCCGGGGGGTGTCTCCAGCTACACCCCCAAGACGGGTGCCCACCCCATCGATCACCCGGCTCCGGGCGGCCAGGATCATGGACGTGAACGTGAACGTGACCCGCCCTGACCCGTCCACCCCTGCCGACAGCCGTACCGGCACCGGCGCCCGCACCGGCACGCGCCGGCACCGGACACCGCTCGCCGCCCTGACGGCCGCGCTGCTCGCCGCCGTCACCCTGCCCGCCACCGCCGGGGCCGCCGGCGCTTCGGCCTTACCCGCCACACCTGCCGTCCCCGCCCGGTACGCGCAGCAGCACCTCGCCTGGCAGCCCTGCGCCGAGGAGCCCTCGCTGGAGTGCGCCACCATGGCCGTCCCACGCGACTGGCACCACCCGGCGGGCGGCCCGGACCTCACCGTAGCGGTCTCCCGGCACCGCGCGGCCGACCCTGCCCAGCGGCGCGGCACACTGCTCATGGCGGCCGGCGGCCCCGGCGGCAAGGGTCTGCTGCGCCCGGCCGGCTTCGTCCACGACGCGCCCGCCCTCGGGGCCGCGTACGACGTGGTGGGCTTCGACCAGCGCGGGGTCGGCCACAGCACCCAGGCCGTCTGTCAGACCCCCGAGGACTTCCAGGCCTTCTTCGCCGGGGACTTCCGTGACGACTCCCCCGCCGCACGGGACCGCGTCATCGCCAACTCCCGCAAGCTGGCGGCCGACTGCGAGCAGCGCAGCGGCGGCCTGCTGCCCTACCTGACCACCGAGCAGACCGCCCGCGACATCGACCTCTTCCGCGCCCTGCTCGGCGAGCGGCGCATCACCTACTACGGCCCGTCCTACGCCACCATGATCGGGGCGTACTACGCGACGCTCTTCCCGCAGCGGGTCGAGCGGATGGTGCTGGACAGCAACATCGGCTTCGACGGCAGCTGGGAGCAGTTCCAGCTCGGCCAGCCGATGAGCTTCCAGCGCCGCTTCGACGAGGACTTCCTGCCCTGGCTCGCGGCGCGCGACAGCACCTACCACTACGGCTCCACCCCCGCCGAGGCCAAGGCCCGCTGGGAGCAGCGGCGCGCCGCTCTGCACGACAGCCCGCTCGTCGACGGCACGCTGACGATAGGCCCCAACCAACTGGACAACGGCACCATCCAGGGCATCTACAGCAGGGACAACGGCTTCCCGCTGCTGGCCACCTCGCTGACGGCACTGGAGGACTGGCCCGGTGCCGACCCGGCCGCACGGGCGACGGCGCGACGGGTCTTCGGCGAATACCTCGGCCGGGAGTTCCTCGCCGAGTTCTTCTCGGTGACCTGCAACGACACGGCCTGGAGCCGCGACCTCTCCGTCTGGGACGCCCGGGGCGCCGAGAACACCGCCCGGTGGCCGCTGGTGGGCGCCCGGACACTGGCCTTCGCCGCCGTCTGCGCCACCTGGCCGGCCCCCACCGCGCCGGAGGTCCGCGTCACCGGCGCCGGGCTGCCGCCCACGCTGATGCTCAACTCGGTCCACGACCCGGCGACGTACTACGAGGCCGCCCTCTCCGCCCACCGCGCGCTGCGCGGCTCCCGCCTGGTGACGATCACCGGCAACGGCGACCACGGCCAGTACCCCGGCCCGAACACCTGCGTCCGCGCCGTCGTCGAGTCCTACCTGCTCGCCGGCCGGATACCCGCGCGTGACCTCACCTGCCCATCCCCGCAGACGAGTTGACCGGGCCGCCGCCGACGTACTCCAGCGGCGGGCCGTCGACCGACGGCAGCGCCTCGCCCAGCAGGTGGCGGGCGGAGCGGTGCATCGGCAGCCGGCATCCGGCCTCCGCGCTCATGTCGGCCTCGTGAGGACATGGCCCGCGGACGCGGCGTGGCCGCCGGACGGAATCCGGCGGCCACGTGGCAGGGGCGGGTGTCGGGGCGCTCAGGGGCGGTCAGGTGTTCAGGGGCGGTCGAGGGTGATGGAGTTGACCGGGCCGAGGTCGGCCCAGACGCCGTTCTGGGCGGGCATGTCGTAGTTGCAGTTGGTGCCGTTGTAGCCGAGGCACAGGTGGGAGTGGGCGCCGCCGGACTGGTTGTTGAGGACCCAGTGCCAGCCGGTCTTGTTCTGCAGGTTGTGGGCGCCGTAGCTCCAGAACACGTCGGTCGGCGGGGTGGAGGTGGGCGCGCCCTCGCCGTAGACGCACACCGCCCCGTCCGGGCAGCCGTCCCACGAGCCGTCGGCGGCCCGGGCGCCGGTGGTGCCGAGGGCGGTCATGGCGGCGGTCGCGAGGGCGAGCGCGGCGGCGGCGTGGATGATCTTGCGCATGGGTGGATCTCCCTCTGGTGTGGCTGGTCTGGCCAGTGGTCAGCAGCGTAGGAGGGGTGCGGCGGGAGCGGTCCCTGACAGATGACAGGGTCCCCTTCGAGCCCCTCCGGCGACAGCCGGGCGGCCCGCCGGAGCCCGCCGGTCCGCCGGAGCCCGCGGGTCGGCCGTGGTCACGGCAGGACGCCCCCCGGCTCCGGGGCACCGAGGTCCTGCCTGCCGACGACGCGCAGCAACTCCAGCCGTTCCGCCGTGTCCGAACCCGGGTCGGCGGTGTAGACCAGCAGCAGCTGGTCCTGGCCGCCGGTCGCCAGGACTTCGCAGTCGAGGTCGAGCCGGCCGACCACCGGGTGCAGGACGGTCTTGCGGCTGCTGCGCCGGACGGCGACGTCGTGCCGCTCCCAGTAGGCGGCGAACTCCTCGCCGGTGGCCCGCAGCCGGTCGAGCAGGGCGGCGAGGTGCCGGTCCCCGGGCCGGGCGGCGTGGGCCGCGCGCAGGTGGGCGACGTGGGCGCGGGCGAGGGCGTCGTGCTCCTCGGGCGGGAAGAGGGCGCGGGCGGCGGGGTCGGCGAACCAGCGGACCGCCACGTTGCGCAGGTGGGGCGCCCGGTCCGCCGCGTCGCCGAGGAGCGCGGCGGCCATCGGGTTCTGGGCGAGGACGTCGCCGACGTCCGAGACGACCTGGGCCGGGGTGTCGTGCAGACGGTCCAGGATCAGCAGCAGGCCGGGCCGGATGTGGCTCAACGGGCTGTGCCGGCGCGGCGGTTCGTGGCCGGCCAGGTGGAAGAGGTGGTCGCGTTCGTCGTCGGTCAGGCGTAGCGCGCGGGCGAGGGCGGCGGCCAGCTGCGGCGACGGCTGGGGACCGCGCCGCTGTTCCAGCCGGGCGTAGTAGTCGACCGAGAGCCCGGCCAGTTGGGCGACCTCCTCGCGGCGCAGGCCCGGCGTGCGACGCCGGGCGCCGGGCGGCAGGCCCACGTCGACGGGGGCGAGGCGCGCACGACGACGGGTCAGGAAGTCGGCCAGGGCCGGTCGGTCGATCATGCGTTCAGCATCGCGCACCGGCGGCACGCCGAGCCAGGGATCGCCGATCCCTGGTTGAGGAGGTCTCTCCCGCCGCCGCGGCCGGCCCGGAAGAGTCTGTCGCGGCGGCCGGACGGGCCGACCGGCGGACGAACGGCCGACGAGGAGTCGACGATGACGGTGTTTCTGGTGACCGGGGCGACAGGACAGGTCGGCCGCAGGTTCGTGCCGCGGCTGGCGCAGTGGGCCGGCGCGGACGCGGTCCGGGTGCTGGTGCGGGACGAGGCACGGGCCGCCGCCCTGGCGGCGCTCGGCGTGCAGGTGGTGGTCGGCGACCTGCGGGAGCAGGCGGACCGGGCCCGTGCCCTGGACGGCGCGGACGTGGTGGTCAACGTGGCGGCGGCGCTGCGCGGGGTGCCCGACGGGGAGGCGTTCGCGGTGAACCGGGACGCGGCGGTGGCGCTGGGCCGGGAGGCGGCCGGGGCCGGCGTGCGCCGGTTCGTGCACACCAGCACCAACCTGGTGTACGGGTGCGGGCTGGGCCGCCCGGCCGTCGAGGCGGACCGGTTGAACCCGGATGCCGCCTGGGGCGCGTACGCCGCGTCGAAGGCCGAGGCGGAGGCGGGGCTGCGGGAGCTGGGAGGCCGGCTGCCGCTGGTGGTCACCCGGCTGGCGTTCGTCTACGGCGAGGGCGACCCGCATCTGGCGGCCTCGCTGCACTGGGCGGGCCGGTGGCCTTCGCACCGTCGGCTGGCCGTGGTCCACCACTCCGACGTGGCGCAGGCGCTGTGGCGCGCGGCGGTCATGCCCGGCGCGGAGGGCCGGACGTACAACGTGGGCGACGACGCGCCGGTGACGGCCTGGGACCTGCACGAGATCAACGGGGTGCCGCAGCCGGAGGGCGTGGCCGGGCTCGACCTGCCCGACCCGTGGGACGGGCAGGTCTCGACTGCGGCGATCCGCCGGGAGCTGGGGTGGCGCCCGCTCTACCCGTCGGTGTGGACGGCCCGCGATGCCGGGGCGCTCTGAGGCCCACCGCTCCGCGCCGGCCGGCGCCGCCGGATCAGGGGGACGACCGGTACCGCGACGGCCCCGGCCAGCGCCCCCAAGAAGAGTGGGGCGTTCCACCACGGCACCAGCTCGACGGAGCGCCCGTCCGGCCAGCGGCAGACGTGCGAGGGCGGGAAGAACCCCTCCTCGAACCGGATCCCCTGGTGCTCCGGCGCCCGGTACCCCTGGGCGCTCCAGCCGCCTTCGATCGCGTTGACGCACGGCCGGGTCGGGCGGGTGTCGAAGCCGGCCATCATGCCGAGGAACCAGACCACACCGGCCAGTCCCAGCAGCAGCGCCGTCAAGGCCACCCGTGCCGCGGTCGCCGTCCCTGCCATGCCCGTCCCCCGCCCGATCGTTCGTCCACGCCTACCGAGCAGAGACGATCATGATGCGGCCGACGGTTCCACGGCCGGCGGCCGGCACCTGCGGGAGCCGCACGGCGCGCTCGACGGGCACGGCCCGGTTCTCGACCACCCCGGCCCGGCGCCCACCCCGAGGCGTACTCCTCCGCTCCCGCTCCGCCGGGCCAAGGCCGGGGGCAGGTCCTGTCCTGGCAGGACCTGCCCCCGGCCGGCGGCCGCTACCGCGGCGCCGGGGCGTAACCGGCGGGCCGGGTGGTGAAGGTGCCCCGGCCCTGGGTGCGACTGCGCAACCTGGTCGCGTAGCCGAAGAGTTCGGCCAGCGGAACGGTCGCCGAGACCACCGCGGTACCGGCCCTCGGCGCCGAGCCCTGGACCTTGCCGCGGCGGGCGGCGAGGTCACCGAGCACGCCACCCACCGCGTCCTCGGGCACGCTCACCGTCACCTCGGCGACCGGCTCCAGGAGCAGCGGGCCGGACTTCCGCAGCGCCTCGCGCAGAGCGAGCCGCCCGGCGGTGCGGAACGCCAGGTCCGAGGAGTCCTTCGGGTGGGTGGCCCCGTCGGTCAGCGTGACGAGCACGCCCGTGACGGGGTGGCCACCCAGCGGGCCCTCGGCGAGGGCGTCCCGGCAGCCGGCCTCGACCGCCTGGACGTACTCCTTGGGCACCCGCCCGCCGGTGACGGTGGAACGGAACACGAAACCCTCGGCCCCCTCGCCGTCCAGCGGCGCCACGTCCAGCACGATGTGGGCGAACTGGCCGGCGCCGCCGTCCTGTTTGACGTGCCGGTACACCAGGCCGGAGACGCCGCCGGCGATGGTCTCCCGGTAGGCGACCTGCGGCCGCCCGACGGTGACCTCCAGCCCGTGGACGCGGCGGATCTTCTCCACCGCGACCTCGAGGTGCAGCTCGCCCATGCCGGACAGCACCCGCTGGCCCGTCTCCGGGTCGGTGCGGACCACCAGCGACGGGTCCTCCTCGGCGAGCCGGGCCAGCGCCGTGGCGAGCCGGTCGGTGTCGGTGGCCCGCCGGGCCTCGACGGCCACCGTGACGACCGGGTCGGCCGCGACGGTCGGCTCCAGGAGCACCGGCGCGCCGGGCGCGCAGAGCGTGGCGCCCGCACGGGCGGCCTTCGCACCGACCACCGCGACGATGTCCCCCGCCACCGCCGACCCGGTCTCGGCGTGCCGGTCGGCCTGCACCCGGAGGATCCGGGCGATCCGCTCGGTGCGTCCCGTGCCGGCGTCCAGCACCGTGTCCCCCTTTCGCAGTGTTCCGGAGTAGACGCGCAGATAGGTGAGCCGGCCGGTGGAGGTGGCGTTCACCTTGAAGACCAGCGCCGCGAACGGCCCGGCCGGGTCGGCGGCGCGCTCCAGCACCGTGCCGTCGGGACCGCGCGTCGAACCGCCCTCGGGACCGCCCACCGGATCACCCGTGGAATCGCCCTTGGGAAGGCCGGCGGGAAGGCCCTTGGCACGGCCGACCGGTGTGCCGCGCACGGCGGGCACGTCCAGCGGCGAGGGCAGGTACGCCACCACGGCCTCCAGCAGAGGCTCGATGCCCCGGTTCCGGTAGGCCGAGCCGCAGAGCACGACCACGGCCTCGCCGGTGCGGGTGAGGTCGCTCAGGGCGGCGGCCAGCGTGCCGGGGGCCAGCGACCCGCGGTCGCAGAACTCCTCCAGCGCGCCGGAATGGAGCCCGGCCACCGCCTCCTCCAGCGCGTGGCGGCGCCGCTCGGCCTCCTCCCGCAGCTCCTCGGGCACCGGCCCCTCACGGTACGGGTCCGGGCCGGGCTGGTCCTCCCAGGTCAGCGCACGCATCGTCAGCAGGTCGACCACGCCGGTGAAACCGTCCTCCCGCCCGATCGGCAGTTGGACGGCCAACGGGGCCGGGTGCAGCCGCTCGCGGATGGAGGCGACGGCCGCGTCCAGGTCGGCGCCGGCACGGTCGAGCTTGTTGACGAAGGCGATCCGGGGCACGCCGTGCCGGTCGGCCTGCCGCCAGACCGACTCGCTCTGCGGTTCGACGCCGGCGACGGCGTCGAACACCGCCACCGCCCCGTCGAGCACCCGCAGCGAGCGCTCCACCTCGTCGGCGAAGTCGACGTGGCCCGGGGTGTCGATCAGGTTGATCCGGTGACCGCCCCAGGCGCAACTGACCGCCGCGGCGAAGATGGTGATGCCCCGGTCGCGCTCCTGCGGGTCGAAGTCGGTGACGGTGGTGCCGTCGTGGACCTCACCGCGCTTGTGGGTCTCCCCGGTCAGGAACAGGATGCGCTCCGTGACGGTGGTCTTGCCCGCGTCCACATGGGCGAGGATGCCGAGGTTGCGGACGCTGGCGATGGTCTGGACGGTCGTGGTGGCGAGGTCGGTGCGCATGGCCCGGTGCCTTTCGGGGTGTTCCGGAAAAGGGCGGCGCGATTGCGGCGACGGAACGGCCACGACGCGGGGCCGGAGAACACACGGCCACGCGGGACCTCACTCGGGCGCCCCGTCAACCGGGACACCACAGTAGTGAGTTCAGGCGTTCGTCGCAGGAATCCGATGCCGGCCGCGCAGCGGGCACCGGGCGCACGAGGACACCAGGATCACCTCGTACCGCGAGGAGGGAACGACGACAGCGGTGCGGTAGCGCACGGCCTGCCCTCCCTCGACTCGTCACGGTGGCACCACCCCCGGAACGGTGGCGGCGCATGTCTGCGAGCCGAGTCTAGGGAAGGGGGCCGACCGCGGTCACCGGGTTTTCGGAGCCCGGCTCCGGGCGGTTGGCCGGCAGACCACCCCCGCACGGCCGGCCCGACGGCCTCCGGGCGCCGGCGGCCGCGCCCGCCTCGCCTCCGTCGGGAGGAATCCCCTCCGTAGAGTGGCGGCATGATGCGCCCCAACCCTGTGACCGCCGCCGACGCGCGGACGCTCCGCCGGCTGATCGGCGAGGCCGGACTCGCGCCGTGGGAGGACGAGTTGATGGGCGTGGCCGAGCACGCCATCGCCCTGGGGCCGCGGCCGGCCGGCTTCGAGGCGCCGGAGCCGTTCTCCCGCTGCGGCGGCGTGCCGGCCGTTCCTCCCGGCTTCGTCTGGCCGGGGACGGCGGACGGCCCGGAGTCGCTGCCGGACTGCTTCGTCGCCCAGATCGACCTGGCGGAGATCTCGCGCGAGGACGCCAACGGGCTGCTGCCGCCACGCGGCCTGCTCTACTTCTTCTTCCCCGGCCATGACGGCTTCGCCGGCCGCGACCCGGTGGCCGTCCTCTTCTTCCCCGACCGGTCGGCCGCCGACACCGCCCCCTACGACGTGGCCGCCGATCCGGCGTTCGCCGACCCCACCGCCGGGTGGGGCGCCCCGCCATGGGAGTTCACCGGCCCGCCGGCCCCGCTGTACGCGGCCGGCAAGGCCATGACGGCGCGGATCGAGCGGTTCTACGACGACCCGCTCGTCGACCTCCCCGAGGAGGCCGCGGAGCGCCTGGCCACGCTGGGGCCCGCGGCCCTCGACGTCGCGCCGGAGCACGGCGCCTCCATGGTGCTGCTCGGCCCCGACCGCGAGACGGACCAGTACGTGGTGGCGCCGTACGGCCGGGGCCCGGAACGGATCCTGCTCGATGCGGGCCGCCCGGACTTCACCGAGTGTCCGCTCTACTTCGTCATCCGCGACGAGGACTTGGCCGCCGGCGACTTCAGCGGGGTCGAGGCCGTCACCGTCCAGCGGTGACCGGCCCGGGCGCCGAGGGTGAGGTGCCGGTCGGGCGCTCAGCCGGGATGAGTGCGTCCCACTGGTCCCGGGTCGGGCCGTCGTGCGTCGGCGAGAAGTCCGGGTTGGCGGCCAGCCAGGCGGTGACGTGCCGGTCCACCTCGTCCGTGCCGTAGGCGTCGTCGGCCGGTCGCAGGAGATGGCGCACCTGGGCCCGGGCCCTCATGACCACGGGATCGTCGAAGGCGCACGCGGCGAGGGCGGCGGCCCGCCGGTCCGACAGCGGTGAACTCTCCGCAAGGCGTTGCGCGTTGAGACGGTCGGCCGTCACCTGGGCGTCGAACCACGGGCGGAGGGCCTGTACCGTCCAAGTGTGGTAGCCGACTGGGTCCGCGGCGATCCGGTCGGCATGGGTGGCGAGGTGCTGGGCGGCGCGCAGGCCGAGGGCCGCGCCGTGGCCCAGGGTGGGATTGGTGTGGATGAGGCTGTCCCCGGCGTTGACCAGGCCGGTGACGACAGGTCCGTCAGCGTCGGCGAGGGCGGTCCAGCGGTTGTCCAGTCCGGCCATCGGCAGGACGGCCGACTGCGGTTCGGGGGCCAGGTCGAGCCAGGCGGCGGTGGCGGGGAACCGGCGGGCGGCAGCCTCGAACACGGCCGGGTCGGTGAGCGCGCCGCGGGTCGGATCCCCCGTGGAGAGCACCACGTTCACCGCGAACGTGTCGTTGTCGGAAGGGAAGACGCCGGCGAGCGCGAACGGTGCGGCCGAGCCGTTCTTCACCCGCCCGGGGTCACGGGGGCCGTCGGCGCGCAGGCGGTACCAGCGGCACAGATAGGCGATCCCGGCACGGTGGCTGTCGACCACGGGCGGGCGGCAGCCGGCCGCGATCAGCCAGGCGGGGACGGGCGAGCGGCGACCGGACGCATCGACGACGAGGTCCGCCCGGTGTACGTCCGCTCCCGCCTGCACGCCGGTGACCCGCGCAGGGCGGCCCTCCTCGACGGCGAGGCCGCGCACCCGGCACCCTCGCCGTACCTCGACGGTTCGTTCCCGTCGCACGGCCGCCGTCAGCGCGGCCTCCAGCACGATGCGCCGGGTGCGCAGGGTCACCAGCTCCTCGTCGCCGTCCCGGTACGGCGGGTGCTCGCCGAACCAGTCGAACTCGTGGTACTCCCGGGCTCCGCGCGCCAGCAGGTCCGCGTAGACGTCGGGGGCCTCGGTGCGCAGCACGGTGCGTACGGGTGCGAGGAGTGAGTGGGGCTGGACGGCCTGCGGGATCCGGGGCCTGTGCCAGTCGAAGAAGTCCCGGTCCAGGTCCTCCCCGGCCTGCCGTGCGTCCTGCTCGAACAGCGTGACCGTGTGGCCCCGCCGGCCGAGCATGAGCGCCGCCCCCAGCCCGCTGATACCCCCACCGATGATCGCAACCCGCGCCACTGGCTCCCCTTCGCGTCGTGTTGCGGGCCGATCCTACTCCTTGGTGATCTTGGGCCGAGAACCGGGATCCCCCTGGCCCGCGCTCGCACCCGCCGCGGCGCAGCCCCGCGCACGGCTCCGCCTCCGCCCCGGGGACGGAAACGGGAACGGAGTCGGGAACGGGACGGGACGGAAACAGAGGCGGGGGCGGGGTGAGCGCGTAGTCCACCCCACCCCCGCCTGCGCGACCGGCCGGACGCCCCGCCGGGCGTCCACGCCGAGTACCGGTGCCGGGCCCGGCCTGCCGACAGGCCTTCGGACTACCCGCGCCCGGCGCGGTGTCGGCGGAGCCAGGCGAGGGCGGCGACCAGCCCGACGGCTCCGCCCGCGCAGAGCTTGACGGCGCCCTTGGCGAGCAGCCAGCCGAGGCCCGGGAGAGTCCAGCCCAGCCAGTGGAAGACCGCCAGCAGCACCCCGGCCGCGCCCAGCGCCGCCACGATGGTGACCATCACGGCCGCGCCGGTGGAGAGTTCGCGTTCCTCCGCGACCGTTTCCCGTGTTTCGTTCGTGCCCCCAGAATCCATGAAGGGGATCCTAACCCGACGTCAGCGCGGGGCGTGGTGGGTGTCGCCGGTGTGCTCGCCGGTCTCGTGGTCGGGGAAGCTGACGGCGAGGGTGACGCGGTACTCGAAGACGTCGTCGCAGTGGCCGGGGACGCGGGCCCAGGCCAGCGAGTGCACCTCGGCCTCGGGCGCCTGCCGGCACCAGGCGGCGGCCTCCTCCAGGGCCCGGGCCGCCGAACGCCCGGTGCAGACCACGGCGGTGTAGGCGGCGACCGCGACGTCGCCGCCGCTGCGCCCGGCCCGGGATACCGCCCTGACCGCGGCCGCCGCGTAGGTGAGGTCGCGGGCCAGGTCGTCCACCACCCGGGGCGAGGCCGGCAGTACGGCCGGACGCCCCGTCACGGTCTCCGGCAGGTTCGTGCTCACTGTCAGGGCCTCCGTCCGCCTGGTCACGGGATCTACCTGGATCGGTTCCGCCGGAATCGAGTTCACCGGGATGGGGTCCGCCTGTTCGGTCACAGGGTGCGCCTGGTCACGGGCCCAGGATGACGGGTCCCCGTTCCTGGCATGACCACTTTCACCGGAACATCACCCGTCCGGGGAGCGGATGGTGTAGAGCGTGACGTCTCCGGGCGTGCCCTGGTATGAGGTGGCCGGCACATCGGCCCAGGTCAGGCCACTCACCGGCGGGCGCCGCCCGGAGCCCGACCGCACGTGGGCGCACCACCGCCGTGCCCCGGACCGCCCGTTCGGCTCCCGGCCGCGCCCGGTTCACGTCCGCCCCGGGCGCCGGCCGTGACGGATCCGTACAACTCCCGTTGCCGAAACCGGAAATACCGGACCCACCCGGCCACTAGGATCCTGCCCGAGGCAGTCCGCCGCCGCGGTGGACGCCATCGGAGGGGGATCCCATGCAGCTCAAGTCACCGCTCCCGTACGGCCGTCGGCACCTCTGGCTGCCCGCGCTGGCGCTCGCGGGCGCGGCGCTGGCCGGGTGCTCCTCCTCCGGCGGGGGCGGGTCGGCGGCGACCTCCGCCCCCGCCACCACGGCGGCGTCCGCCCCGGCCGCCGCGCCCACCACCTCGGCCCCGCCGTCCACCCCGGCCGCCCCCGCCACCACGGCGCCGACCGGGGCCGCCGCCAAGCGGCCCGCGGACGCCTGCACGCTGCTCAGCTCCCCCCAGGTGATCACCGCCGTCGGCACCGGCGGGCCGTTCGCCGGGACCCACCCCGACCCGGCGAGCGACGGCAGCCCGGTCTGGGGATGCACCTGGGGCTCCCGCCAGTCGTACGCGTCGATCCGCGAGGTGAAGCCGACCGTCCTCGCCTCCGTCAAGGCGAACCCGGACTACCAGATCACCGCCGTGCCGGGGGTGGGCCAGGAGGCGCTGCTGGCGCAGCGCAAGGACGGCACCCACCCGGTGGTCTACTTCGTCGCCGACGGCCAGGCCTACTCCGTCGAGGTGGTGAAGGACCGCGGCCCCGGCGACAACGTCAACGCCCCTGCGGAGGCTCTGGCCGAGAGCACGCTGGCCCTGGTGCTCGCCAAGTCGCTGGGCTGATCCCCGGCCGCCGCGGCTCCCGGGGCCGGGGCCCGGCGGCCCGGCGGCACGGCGGCCCGGACCGCCCGGACCGCCCGGACCGCCCGGAGGCGGCCTGAGGCCGTTCGAAGGCGACCGGGGGCGCCGGGCGGCGCATCCCGTTCCCTCCGGGGCGTGAACGGGGCCGCCGTGTGCTGCTGCTCAACGACACCGCCGCCGCCGTACTGCGCCACTGCGACGGCCGCCGCGGCGCGGACGGCATCACCGCCGAACTCGCCGCCGAGTGCGAGGGGGTGGACGCCGGCCAGGTCGGTGACCTGCCCGCCGACCTCGCCGGGCGCCGGCTGCTCACCCTGGACGGCACCGGCGCCCCGACCCGCCCGCCGGCGCCGCTCGGCCTGGTCGAACTGCGGCTGCGCGGGCTGCGCCACGCGCGCCGCACCGGCGCCGCCCGCAGCCAGGACTGCCTGGCGATCAGCGCCGACGGCGCCGCCTGGTACCTGGTCAACGCCTCGCCCGACCTGCGCGGCCAGCTGCTCGCCGGGCACGCCGGCGGTTCGGGCTCCTCCCGCGGCATGTGCCACCTGGCCGTCCGGGACTCGCTCCCCCACCTGGCCCGCCGGCCCGGACCGCGCTACCTCTACACCCACCTCAACAACGCCAACCCGCTGGCCCACCCGGGCTCCCCCGGCACCGAGGCCCTCGCCCGGGCGCTGGCGGCGGCGGGCGCGGCCGTCGCCGAGGACGGGATGCTGATCGAACTCTGACTCCCGCTCGCCGACCGACCCCTGACCACCTGCGCGTTCACCGAACGGTGGCGCCCGGGACGCCCTCCGCTCACCCGGGCCGCGTCAGATCGTCGTGATACTAATCATTGCGGCAATGCGAACTGTCATGCACGGGCAGGCACGATGGTGACAGCCCGTCCGTTCCCCGAGGGTCCGGACGGTCAGGGGAGGGGCACGCTATGAGGGCAGGACTGGGCAACGCTGGACACGGCGGCACGGGGCGCCCGGGGCGCCGGCTGCGACTGGGCAAGCGCGTCACCGGGACGGCCGCGGCGTTCACCGCGCTGGCGGCGCTGACCGGTTCTCAGGTGACCGGCCTCGGGCTCGTGCCCGTCGCGGCGGCCGGCACGGCCACCGCCGCCGGCGAGCCGGTCACCGCCGTCTCCGCCTCCACCACCCTGCCCGGCGCCGCGCTCCCCGGCACCGCACAGCCGACGCTCGCCAACACGACCGGCGGCGGCCTCCCCGTCGACGGCGGTGGCACCAGCCCGCTGCCGCAGCCGCCCACCTCCCTGCCGGAAGGGCCGTCCGCCGGAGCGTTCCGCACCGGGCCCGCCCTGCCGGAGACGGTCTTCGCCGCCTACCGCAAGGCCGAGACGGCCCTCGCCCAGCGCTCGCCCGGCTGCCACCTGCCGTGGCAGCTGCTGGCCGCGATCGGCGAGGTCGAGTCCGGCCAGGCCGGCCGCGGCGCGGTGGACGCCGCCGGGACGACGTACCGGCCGATCCTCGGCCCGGTGCTCGACGGCAAGGGCTTCGCCGCGATCCCCGACACCGACGGCGGACGGCACGACGGCGACCGCGTCTGGGACCGGGCCGTCGGGCCGATGCAGTTCATCCCCTCCACCTGGGCCACCTGGGGCGTCGACGCCAACGGCGACGGTCAGGCCGACCCGAACAACATCTTCGACGCCGCCGAGGGCGCCGGCCGCTACCTCTGCGCGGGCGGCCGCAACCTCGCCGACCCGGCCCAGCTCGACCGGGCGGTCCTCGGCTACAACAACTCGGGCGAGTACCTGCGGACCGTCAAGAACTGGATGACCCACTTCGGCACCGGCACCCCGGCCACCACCCCGGACCGCCCGGCTCCGGCGACCGTGCCGACGGCCTCCCTCCCGCCCACGGCGCCCACCACGCCGGTCCCGTCGGCCACGACCTCGGGCACGCCGTCCGCCGCACCGTCCGGGACGGCGACGCCCACCTCGCAGCCCTCCCCCTCGGCCACCGCGGGGCCGACGACCGGTCCGACGCCGGGCCCGACCGCGAGCGCCTCGCCCACCGCGAAGCCCACCACCACTCCCACCACCACTCCCACCGCGACTCCCACGCCGACGGCGACGCCCACCGGGACACCGAGCACGACCCCCAGCGGCACGCCCAGCACCACCCCCAGCGGCACGCCGACCGCGACGCCGACCACCTGCCCCGTCCCCACCGCCACGGCCACGGCCACGGGCACGCCGAGCGCGACGGCATCCCCCTCGGCCACCGCCACCGCGACGGCCACGCCCACCGCTCCCGGCTGCCCTGCCCCGACCTCAACCCCGTCGGCGAGCGCGAGCGCGACCGCCACCCCCTCCGCCGCCCTCTCCCCCTCGGCCGCACCCTCGCCCTCGGCGCACTGACCCCGAAGGCCGGGGTCGGCGGCTCCGACCCCGGCCAGGCTGGGCGGTGTGATCGTCCCTGCCCGCGGGCGGACAGGGCGCTACGGGTGCGGGGCCCGTCCGGGGGGAGATCGGACGGGCCCCGCTGCTTCCGGGGGCCGGCCGGGGCCGGCCGAAGGGGTGGGCTCAGAGGTGCTTGACGAGCTCCGGCATCAGGTCCTGGAAGGTCCGGCCACTGGCCGGCTGGCCGATCGCGGCCATCTGCCAACCACCCGCCGTGCGCTGCACCTTGGCCATGATCTGCGCGGTGTACGGGCCGCCGCCGGTGAGCGTGTAGCGGGCGAGCTCGGCGCCGGTCTGCTCGTCGACCAGCCGGCAGAAGGCGTTCTCGACCTCCTGGAAGGTCTGCCCGGTGAAGGAGTTGACGGTGAAGACGATCTGGTCGACCTCGGCCGGCACCCGGGAGAGGTCCACGGTGATCGACTCGTCGTCGGTGGCGTCACCGGCGCCGCCGGTCAGGTTGTCCCCGCTGTGCCGCACCGAACCGTCGTTGCTCTGCAGGTGCTGGAAGAAGACCACGTCCACCGGCTTGCCCTCGGCGAACAGCACCGCCGAGGCGTCCAGGTCGATCTCCTGCGAGGCCAGCAGCTTGGCGAAGAACCCCTTCTTCTGCGCGGCGCGCCAGCCGAGGCCCATCCGCACCAGACCCAGCCGACCCCCGCCCGGCTTCTCCAGGCTCAGCTTCTGACCCTTGGCCAGCGAAACGCTCATCGTGCCCTCCTCGTTCCTCCGCCGTGCGCGCCTCGAATCTACAGCACTGTAGAGATTCCCTGGGCCGACGTTCCATCCGCGCGCGGCATTCGTTCCCAGAAGACCAGGTACCCCACTCCTACGATCAACACCACATCATCCGAGCACGGAGCAGAGACCCCGGGGATCGACACCACTCTCCCGAGAGCACCCTGCTCTGCGGCAGCCGCCCGTCAGCCGGCCCGCTCCAGCCGTACCAGCGCGTCGATCGCCTCGGCCCGGCCCGAGCCGTCCTCGGTGGGGTGACGGTGGCCGGCCTCCGCGGCGACCGGGCGGCGGACACGCTCGGCACGGACGGTGCGCAGGCCGGAGTCGGCAAGGTCGGCGAGGATGTCGTCCGGAGTGAAGAGGACGCGCGGGTCCCGGGGGCCGCCGACCCCCTCGGTGAGGTTGGTGGTGTCGTGACCGACCACCAGCAGGGTGCCGCCGGGGGCGAGCGCGGCGGCGGCTCGGCGCAGCGCGGTCCGGCGGTCGTCGGCGGGGAGCTGGAGGTAGGCGACCACGACGAGGTCGTAGCCTGCGGGCGGGGCCGGGAGGGTGCGGGCGTCGCCGTGGCGCCAGGTGAGCCGGGCGGCGACCTCCCCGGGGAGTCCGGCGGCGAGCCGCCCGGCGCGCTCGAGGGCGACGGCGGAGAAGTCGAGGCCGGTGACCTGCCAGCCCTGGCGGGCCAGCCAGATGCTGTTGCGGCCCTCCCCGGCGGCGAGGTCCAGGGCCCGGCCGGGGGCGAGCCCGGTGATCTCGCGGACCACCCAGCGGTTGGGTTCCGCTCCCCAGACCAGCTCGCCCGCGGCGTAGCGCTCGTCCCAGTCCCGGCTGTCCATCGCTCGTCCTCCGTTCGGCGGGGCGCGTCCGTCCGGCGGGGCCGCCCCCTCCGCCACCGTACCGGCGAGGCGGCTTTCGGCCATCCGGCGGGCGGACGCCCCCGACGGCGAATATTGGTCCAGTCCAATCTGTGATGTCGTCGATGCGTACGGACCAGTGGTCCGGGTGTGAGCGGTTGCGGTACAGGAAATCCCGGTGAGAACGATCATGGTCATGAGCTGCTGAGCGCCGCGGCGTCCGGGCGGGGCCGGGGGACGTCTGGGGTGGGGAGGTCGGCGAAGTCGGCGTGGGCCTGCTCGACGGACTTGCCGCCCACGCGCCGCCGGAGCACGGTGTGGAGCATGTCGTCGGTGATGACCGGGGGCCGGCCGCCGTGTTTGCCCTTGCGGGCCGCGGTTTCGAGCCCTTCGAGCGTGTACTCGCGGATGTTCTCCCGCTCGGTCTCGGCCATCGCGGCGAAGAACGCGAACAGCAGCTTGCCGGGGCCGGTGGGGTCGTAGATGCCGGGCAGGGGTCCGGCGAGCATCTCCAGGATGAGGCCGTGGGCGGTGAGGTGGTCGGCGAGCGCGGTGAGTTCGGCGGCGTCGCGGCCGAGGCGCTTCATCTCGTACACGGTGAAGACGACCCGGCAGTGCGGGGCGTGCGCCTTGACCTCGCGAGCCGTAACCAAGGTCACCAAGGGCGCCGGATCCCGGGCCGCCGCCCTGGCGATGGCCTTCAAGCTCGTCGAGTCAGCCCAGGCCCGCTGGCGAGCCGTGAATGCACCCACCTCGTTGCCCTCGTCAACGCTGGGGCCCGTTTTGAACGCGGCCAGCTCGTCGAACGGCCGCAGACGACCGCGGCGTGAATAGGGTGGCGGACCTGCCTTGAAGTTCGAGAACATCCGGTCATGTTGGATGGCACGGCAGGACAGGACCTTCCGGTCGGCTTCGGGTTCCGGCCGTATCGCGGCGACGAAGACCACGGCGCCATGGCCGCGGTGCGGCTGGGGTGTGTTGAACGGGACCGGGTCGATGTCCAGTCGGTAGTGGAAGGGCTCCCGACCGCGGCCGAGATCGCCGAAGCTTCTGCCAAGTTGGAGGAACCGTCCAAGAACCAGATCCTGGTGGTGCTCGACGGGAGCGTCGTCGGCTACTCGACGATCCGGTGGTGGCAAGAGCGGGACGATACGTGGCTGTACCTGCACCGCGGCTACCTCTTGCCCGAGCATCGCGGCCAGGGCATCGGCTCAGCCATGCTGAGCTGGGCCGAAGAGCGGATCCGCCAGCTCGTCGAACAGCATGAAACGGCGCGGACGGCAGTGATCGGCGCGAACGCCATGGCCTCCGAGCAGGACGCCACGGCACTTTTGCGCGCAGCCGGCTACCGACGTGTCTTCAGCCTGGTCGAGCTGGAGCTGGGCGATCTGCAGCATGTGCCCGAGCCGGGCAGCGAGCTGCCAGCCGGGATACGGACAGGGCCGATCGGGACAAGCCACTACCGTGCAGCCTGGAGGACGGTCGTCGATTCGTACGCGGCCCCCGGTTTCACTCAGAGATGGCCTTTCCAGGACTTCGTCGACACCGCCGACCCGGCATGCTGGAGGGCTGCCTGGAACGGGCAGGACATGGTCGGCGTCGCCCTCTGCTCCATCCGCCGTCACGACCACACCGTGGGTGAGGTGGAAGAGCTGAGTGTCCGGACGGACCAGCGACGCCTTGGAATCGGCCGGGTCCTGCTGCTGGACGGGCTGCGGAGCCTTCGCGAGCAGGGTGCAACGACCGCTCGGCTGTTCACGGGCACGGCAAATCCGCACCGGTCCTACGACCTTTACGAGGGTGTGGGGTTCCGGCGGCGGAACGAGTACGTCCGTTACCGCAAGCCGCTTGCTTGATCGACCGGCCATTGGACTGTCGGGTCAGTCCACAGGATTTGACAATGCCTCGTGAGAGTCGGGGTGACCGCTACGGCGACGATGACGGATCAGCACCCCGACTGCCCCGCCAATGGGACCGTGCCAACATGAAGTAGCTGGTCAGCCTGGTGGCGTGGCAGGGTTCGTGGGTGCTCGTGCTGGTCGGGTGCGTCGGTCTGCGTTCATGGTCGTCTGCCACCGGCCGGCTTCGAGGTTGGTGAGGACCAGCAGTGCACGCAGCAGGTTCCTAGCCCGTGCCGGGTTGACCCGGAGTCGGGTGAGGATGCGCCAGTTCTTCAGCGCGGCGAAGCCGTGCTCGACGGGGGCGCGGGCGGCGGCGACGATCTGGTTGGCCTGCTTCTGTCCGGCGTATCAGGTGACGGATGCTCCGCGATGGCTGAGCCCGTCGGTCAGTCGATGCCTTCGATGATGCGGAAGTCGCGCTCGACGCTGTCGGAGAGGACCACCAGCGCCTTCTGGTATGCCTCGCTCTCGTATGCCGCGACGGCCTGTTCGAAGCTGTCGAACTCGATCAGAACGACGCGTTGCGTGTTTCCGGCCTCGTGGGCGACGACTCGACCGCCACGGGACAGGAGGCGCCCGCCCCCAGCCCGGACAGCCGGACCGGCCAGCTTGTCGTAGGCAGTCAGCCTCTCAGGGTCGGAAATGGCGCGGTAGACACTGACCCAGTAGCCCTTGGCCATGGAAACCTCCTGTGTTCGGCCGGACATGTCCGGCTGCGAATTGACGCTCAGATTGCTCGACCCCGGCGACAGAGCACCGGGCACTTGTGAGGACGTGCTGATCCGGCCTGGTCCGGCTCTGCCACCCGCGGCTCTGCCGGTTCGCGTCCCGGCGAAGTCTTCCTCGGCGCCCGGCGCCTTCGGCGACGTCCGGTCGATGGCGATCTCGCGCTCCCTCATGGTCAGGGTGAGCTGTCGGCCCAGCTCATAGCGCCCCCATCCGTGCATGGCGCCGGCCATCGGGAGGTTCCTGGCGAACATCCGGAACAGCCCGATCGGCGGCACGTCCCCGGGCATCATGCGCGAGCAGCGCGCCGGCCTGGTCGGCGTACGGCGGTTCCAGCAGGGCTGTTCGCGACATCGGCGCTCCCGTTGCCAGTGCTTCTGTTTTCGAATCACTATGCTGCTTCGAGAAGCGAAGCGCAAGGAGGAGAGGGGAACATGGGAGGCGGAACACCGCGGCCCGGCGTACCGGTGCGGGGGTCCACATCGGGACGCCCGGTCATGGCCGCACTCGATCTGCTGGGACGGCGCTGGACGCTGCTCATCCTGTGGGAGCTGAGTCAAGCCCCGGGCGGCTTCCGTGAGTTGCAGCGCCGGTGCGAGCGCATGTCCTCCAGTGTGCTCAGTACCCGGCTCGGCGAGCTGACCGACGTCCGCCTGCTCACTCTGCGCGAGGACGGATATCACCTCACCCAGCTCGGCGGGGACCTTGTCGACGCCCTCCAACCGCTGTTTGCGTGGAGCCGGCGGTGGGCGGAGGAAACGGACGCCGGGCCGGCACAAGGATCCCGGCACCGCGATGAGTAGATACGGTCTGCCCGTCACGATCGTCCGCGCATGTCTGCGCGACGGCCACGGCGGTAGCCCCACCGCGGTCCTGGTCGAGGAACCGTTGAGTGACGATGAGCGCCGTCGTGTGCCGGTTCTGATGGGAACGTCGCATGCCGTCTTCGTGTCGGTGCACGACAGCCGACGGGGCGGTCCGGTCGTGTCCCTCCGCTTCTTCACCGCCGAGGGAGAACTGCCTGCGTGCGGTCATGGGACGGTTGCCGCTCTGGCCTTCATGGCCGAGCGCGCCGGGGGCCGGGAGTATCGAGCCACCATCCATGCGGCAGGGCGTGTCTTCCCTGGTTGGTCCGTACGGGAGAAGACGCATGTCAATGCCGCCTTCGACCCCGGTCCGGTAGACCTCCGCAGGCCCACAGCGATCGAGTGCGACCTTGTTCTGCCCGCACTCGGTGTCACCTCGGGCACACTCGCTCCCGGTGCCCGCGTCGCCTCAGTGGGGCGGTCGCGGTTGCTGGTTCCCCTTACAACGCGGTCCGCTCTCACCACTCTCAGCCCGGACTTCGAACGGCTCCGTGCCGCCTGCGACCGTCTCGGTTTCCTGGGCTGCTACGCCTACTCGGTGCCGACGCCCACCGGCCGCGTCGCGGCCCGCATGTTCGCCCCGTCGATCGGCGTCGCGGAAGACATCGCCAACGCCAACAGCACCGCCTGCCTCGCTGCGCACCTGGCCGGCCAGGGCATCAGCGACATCGCAGTGGACATGGGTGACTCCCTCGGCAGCCCCTCCACGATCACCGCCACCGCACAACCCGACGCGTCGGGGCTGCGGGTCCTCTTGGGCGGCGCCGCGGATGTCATACGCAGCATCCGCATGCCATAGCCGGCCCGAAGCTCATCAGCGGCCGGCACGTCAGACGATCTCCACCGTGGACACCGGCCGACGACCGGCCCGAGCATCCCGCCCGCCACCACACCAACCCTCGTGGCCTGCAAGCTTCACGATGCACACGGCTCACTGGTCAACCGTCGCGGTGGCCCACGGACTGACCCGCTTCGGCACCGCAGCCGGGAACCCGCCTCACTCGGCGTCATCGTCCTCGTCCGGCTCGGTGGCGTCCGGATCACGGCCGGCAGCCTGGCCGACTGGAGCTGCGTCAACGGGTCGGTCGTCACCACCCCCGTCCACGGAGGGAGTTACGCACTCAGTGGCGCAGCCTCGGCCTCCGGCACGCTGCTCAACGCGATCGACAGCAGCCTTCACTGACGCACCGTCACATGCGGTCGGCGGCCGCGCGGATCACGGTGATCGCGCGGCTCCCGGTCGCCTCCGCCGTCAGCGCACCGCTGTCAGCCCTCAGCCGTCCCGCGTCATTGCTCCGGCACCGGGTCGGCCCCGTTGCCGCGGCGCGCCACGCCCGGGCGGCAGCGGAGCAGGCGGCCGACCGTCAGCCGGGCCCCGCGCACCGCACCGTGCCGGTGCAGCGCCTGGACGGCGTAGGTCGAGCAGGTCGGCGTGTACGGGCAGCAGGCCGGGCGCTTCGGGCTGATGTCGGTCCGGTAGTACCGCACCGCGCCGTACAGCACGCCGGCCGCGAATCCGCCCGGCGCCGGCGCCGCCGGGTCGGCGTGACCGCGGCGCGGGCCGCGGCCGCCGGTGAGGGCGAACCGGACGCCCGCGACCGTCATCACCGGGACCAGCGCGATCAGGCAGGGATCGCCGAGGTCACAGCAGTCACAGGCGTCGCAGGCGTCCGACCAGTCGCGGTCCTTCTTCTTGCGGTTCTGCCGCTTGTATGCCAGCCACTCCCGCCGTTGCAACTGCCGCCGCCGACGCTCCTTCTCGGGCAGCCACCACCACGCCCGCTCGGGGCGCCGCGGCGGATGGGGGGCAGGCTGGTGCGGCGGCGGGTAGGCCACGGCTCACGATCCCTTCGGAGACACCCGACGGGATCGATCCCCGACGGACCGATCAGATTATCGAAGGATGCATCCGAGCGGACCGGCCGGGACGGGTCAGTCCTGGCCGCCACCGAGCGTGGGGAAGAGGTCGGTGAACGGCTGGGTGGTGACCGAGACGCTCCGTCCGAACGGATCGTCGAAGTCCCAGATCAGGAAGAGGAGGAAGGCGATCAGCGCGCTGAACGCCCCCGCGAGCAGCAACTCCCGGGTCGAGCGCCGGATCTGGAGCGCGAAGACCATGCCCACCGTCACCACGGCCCCGACGATCAGGCCGAACCAGACCACGCCCGGCATGGTCGGTCCGGCGTTCTGGCCACGGGCGTTGCGGGTCTCGTCGGCGATGCCGATCCGGTCCATGATCGGCTGGTAGGCCTGGGCCTCCAGGTCCGACGCGGGCGTGCGGGTCGCGACGTCCGTACGCAGCTTCTCCAGCAACGCGGTGCCCTGCTCGGAGATCTCGCCGTGGTCCCGCATGTACTTCCACTCGACGTCGACCACGTACGAGACGTAGGCGTCCACATCGGCCCGGACCTTGTCGCGGAACTCGACCGGGTAGACCTGGGCGCGCTCGCTCACCTCGTGGAGCGACTGCGCCTCGCGCAGGACGTCGTCCTGGGCGGCGCCGCGCGCCTCCCAGACACCTGCGATGGCGAGGCCGAGCACGATCGCGTAGACCACGCCGATCATCATCGTCATGTACTCGATGACGTCGGGCGTCTCGTCGGTGTCCTCGTCCTGGCGGGCCCGACGGTGCCTCAGCAGCACCACCGCCACCACGACGACGCAGGCCGCGGACATGGCGATGGCCAGCGCTAGCCACTCGGACATGGGAACTCCCTTCTTCGGCTGGGGTTTTCCGGCCGGGTTCGCCGGCCGGTCGGTCCGGCGTCCGTCCGGCCGCGTCGTAGGAAGCGGCCGCACGCCGGGGGATGTGCTCGGCGCGGGGCGGTGTCGGCGCCCGCGCCGCGGTCAGGACCGGCCGGAGCCACCGCGACCGGACCGGCCGCCGCCGCGCGGGCGCAGGGCCGCCGCAGCGAGCACGGCAGGCACGGTGACCAGCAGCATCGTCCTGGTCGGCGAACTGCCGTGGTGGCGCTGCGGCGCGGGCACCGGCGGGGCCAGCGGCACCCGGACGGGCTTGACCACGGGCCGGGGCCGCACCGGGCTGGGGGCCGGCGGGCTGGGAGCGACCGTCGGCGCGGGCGGCTCGGGTGCGGGCGCCGGGGGCGGGACGACCGGCTGCACGGTGGGCTTCGGCGCGGGTGGCGGCGTCGGCCGGGGTGACGCGGGCGGCGGGGTGGGCCTCGGCGTCGGGGTGGGCGCGGCCGGCGGTACCGGGGCGGGGGCCTGCGGCGGTGTCGGCGCCGGGGTGGGTCTGGGCGGCGACGTCGGAACGGGTGTCGGCGTCGGTGTCGGCGTCGGTGTCGGTTTCGGAGTCGGTTTCGGGCTTGCGGTGGGCGTAGGAGTGGGCGTAGGAGTGGGGGTGGGCGTCGGGCACGGGTGGTGGTGACCGGGCTTGGGGTGCGGGTGCGGGTAAGGGTGCGGCTTGGGGTGGTGCAGCACCCCGGAGAGGTCGACCGTCACGCCGACCTCCACGTCGACGTCGACCTCGACGTCCACGCCCCCCTTGCCGACCGACACCGAGACGTCCGTGCCGGTGTCGACACAGGTCTCGACCACCGGGCCGTGGGGTTTGCCCCCGCTCTGGTGCTCGGGGGCGCGGGCTCCGGCCGCGCCGCTCAGCAGCGCACAGAGCGCGGCGACCCCGGCCGCCGCTCCGGCCAACCGGACCCGGCGTCCGCGCAGGACGCCGCCGTCACCGCTCACGATGATCAGGTCTGCGGTCACGGCTGCCCGTCCACCGGTATCCGTCGTGGCCGCTGGGACTGCCGTCGCTGCAGCATGGGCTCCATGCACCTCTCGCATCGTCGGGAGCGTCGTCAGGGAGGACCGGCCGGCGCCGGGAGGGCCGACACCGGACGGCCCGCCTCGAAGGGCGGGCCGTCCGACATCAGGTGAAACGATCTTGCGGTGGGCCGGGTTACGGCCGGACTGCGTCCTGTCCGGCCGTCAGTGGCCGACGGCCCGGCGGACCGCTCAGTGGCGGCCGTGCGCGATCTCGACGTTCTCCAGGACGCCGACCGCGTCCGGCACCAGGATCGCGGCCGAGTAGTAGGCGCTGACCAGGTAGGAGATGATCGCCTTCTCGCTGATGCCCATGAACCGGACCGAGAGGCTGGGCTGGTACTCGTCCGGGATGCCGGTCTGGTGCAGGCCGATGACGCCCTGGTTGTCCTCGCCGGTCCGGATCACCAGGATGGAGCTGGTGTTCTCCTTGGTGATCGGGATCTTGCTGCACGGCAGGATCGGCACCCCGCGCCAGGCCGGCACCTGCTGCCCGCCGAGGTCGACATGGTGGGGGTAGAGCCCGCGCGCGTTCAGCTCACGGCCGATCGCCGCGATGGCCCGCGGGTGGGCGAGCAGGTAGTCCGGGTCGCGGCGGCGGCTGAGCAGCTCGTCCAGGTCGTCCGGGGTGGGCGGGCCGGAGTGGGTCTGGATCCGCTGGTCGAAGTCGGCGTTGTTGAGCAGGCCGAACTCCGGGTTGTTGATGAGCTCGAACTCCTGGCGCTCACGCAGCGCCTCGATGGTCAGCCGGAGCTGGTGCTCGGTCTGGTTCATCGGCTGGTTGTAGAGGTCGGCGACCCGGGTGTGGACCTTCAGCACGGTCTGCGCGACGCTCAGCTCGTACTCGCGCGGCTTCAGCTCGTAGTCCACGAAGGCGCCGGGCAGCTCGTACTCGCCCCGGTGGCCGGCCGACATGGCGATCTCGGCCTCTCCGCGCTCGTTCTGGCGCTGGAGCGGCAGCGCGAGGAAGTCGCGGATGTGGTCCTGGAGGGCGGTCGAGCCGTCCAGGATCGCCTGGAACTCCCGCCGGGGCAGGGAGAGCACGGTACCGGCGGTGGCGGTCTTGGCGGTGTACTCCCAGACGGCGTCGGAGTCGAGCACCGCCTGCTCGCCGAAGCGGTCGCCGTCGCCGAGGACACCGACGACGGTCTCGTCGCCGTACTTGCCGGTGCCGACCTGGTTGATCTTGCCGTGGGCGATCAGGTAGATGCGGTCGGCGGCCGCGCCGCGCTCGGCCAGCACCTCACCCGGGCCGAAGTCCCGCTGCTCGCAGCGGCCGGCCAGGGCGGTCAGCACGTCGTCGTCCTCGAAGCCGCGCAGCAGGGCGAGTTCACCCAGCTCGCGCGGGATGACCCGGACCTCCGAACCGGTCTTGATGAACTCGATGCGGCCGTCGCCCACGGTGTAGGTGAGGCGTCGGTTGACGCGGTAGGCGCCACCCGCGGCCTGCACCCAGGGCAGTACCTTGAGCAGCCAGCGGGAGGTGATCTCCTGCATCTGCGGCGCGGACTTGGTGGTGGTCGCGAGATTGCGGGCAGCGGCCGTCGTGAGGCTCGACTGCTGCGGAACCTGCTGTGTCTCCGGGCTGGTGTCCACCGGCATCGGCAGGGTTCTCCTTCATCTGGTCAGGTCACGCCGACCCGCCTCGGCAGCTGCCGTGGCAGATCGTCAGATAGGCGTCATGGTGGGGGCGTTGGCGAATGATCCGCGCTCTTCTCCGCCCTCTCGGGCGGCCCATCGGGAACCCTAGATCACCGCCACCCGGCAGACCTCGTACGCACAGCGAGTGCCGCCCGATAGGGTGAATCTCGACCGTGCGGCGGTTGGAATCCGTCAACTGCCCCCAGGCGGAACCCCGAATTCCTGTGCATGCGAATCGCCCCCGGCCCGGAACCATCCCATCCATCCGAACGGAGCAGCGGCCGGATTGGGGGCCGGGCCGGGGAGACACCAACCGTGCGGACGGGCGTTCGATCCCCGAACGGACAACGCCCGGGACGGCGGACGGCTGACGGCGGACTGTCCGACCAGAGCCCGCGCCCACGGCCGCCACCGGCACGGGCCGGCCCGCGCCCACCGCCGCCACCGGCACGCCCCCGGGCTCAGCCTCTGCGCGTACGCCGGCGGCGCCGGTACCAGAGCGCGCCCACCAGCCCGGACAGGCCGAACAGCACGACGGTGAGGACCGGCCACCGGCTCCCTGCGACTCGGATGTCGGCGAGCAGCAGGGTGACCACGGCCGCCACCGGGAGCACCAGCGACACCCCCGCCCGGACGCCCGCCGCGACGATCCCGGGGTCGGTGCGCGCGCGGCGATGCTCGGCCCAGCCGGCCGGGTCGCCACCGAAGTAGAAGTCGACGGCGCGGACCCCGACGCGGTCGGTGGCGCGCGCGTAGGAGACCGCCATGTACGGCAGCCACACCAGCGGAACGACCATGCCGACCAGGAGGACCACCACCACCAGTAGCCACGAGCCGGCCGTCCGCAAACGGGAAGGCGGCGGCTCGACGCCCTCGCTGGTCAGCCCGAGCAGCCGGGCCATCCGCCAGATCAGCGACCAGAAACCGCGGCGGCGGCGTCCGCTCCCCGCGGTCGGCGGGGCCTCGAGGGCGCGCTCGGCGGCGGCGACGTCCGGGTGGGCGCCCTGGAGCACCAGCACCTCGGCGGCCCGCGCGGGGGCGGCCGGGTCCCTGCCGGCCAGGGCCGCGAGTTCGAGCAGCAGCTGTCCCTGCTCCAGCAGGGCGGTGCAGAACGCGAACGGCACCAGCCACAGGAACGGTCCGCCGACGAATGCGCCCTCGCTCTGGCTCACCCGCCGGGCGTGCTGGACGGACCGCGCCACCAGCTCGCCCTGCGCCGCGTCCGGGTGCGCGGCCCGCAGCGCGGCGACCCGGCGGGCGGCACGGGGGCCGCGGTGGCGGACGGCGAACACGGCGAGCACTTCGGGCAGCTGGGCGGGGTGGGCCCGGACCGCGCGCAGCAGCTCCGCCACCGGGGGTTCGGGCGCGTCGTGCTGCTCCGGTACCGGTACCGACGATCCCTCTGGTGTCACGTCCGTCTCACCGCTTCGGCGCTCACCGCTTCAACTCGGCCCGCCCCGGCCCCTCCGCCCCGGGCCGCTCGGCCTCGGCCGCGGGCCGCCACGAGCGGGTGCCGCGGCCTCTCCCAGCAGCCTAGTGGCGACGCGCCGGACCCGCTCGCGCCGCCGCTCAGGCCACCTCGAACCCGTGCCGGACCCGGTCGAAGCGACCGGCCGCCAAGTCCTCGTCGGTGATCCAGAACGAGACGTTCACGCACTCGCCCCACTCCACGTCCAGGGCCTGGTTCTCGACCTGGAGCAGCGGCCGGTATCCGGCGGGGCGGCCGGTGTCGGTGTCGCACCAGCCCAGTACGCGCACGTCGGGGCGGGGCAGGTGGTCCCGGAAGTCGGCCGCGAGGTCGAGGGCGATCATGAAGTCGTCCGGGAAGAGGTTCTCCAGTTCCTGGTCCTGGTAGGAGGGAGCGGAGAGCTGCCAGCGGGCCCGGACGGGGACGGCCGCGACGGCGGGCGTGCTCAGCTCGCTCTCCGGCGCGGGCCGGGGCGGCGCGCCGGCGGGGACGTGCAGGACACGGCAGCCGCGGCCGCTGAAGTCGGAGATCCAGTCGTCGTGGAAGAAGAGGAGCAGGCCGTCCTCGGGCAGCGGCCAGTCGCCGGCGGCGCGGAAGGCCTCCGCCAGCCCGCCGCAGTCGAGCCCGGCAAGGAACTGCATCGGCCGGCCGGCGAACTCGGGCCACTCGGTACCCTCCGGCAGCGCGGGCAGTCCGCCGAGCCGTCCGGCCTCCGGGCCGGCCGCCACCGCATCGAGTGCGAGGGAGGGCCGGAACAGCCGGTCGACCAGCGGCGCGGTGTCGGCGTCCGCCCGCGCGCGGATCGCCTCGTACACGGCGAAGGGCATCGGAAACCCGAGGTCGGCCGGCAGCGTCTCGCCCGGACGTACGGCGCTCCAGCCCGGGAGGGCACCATCGGGGCTGGTCGCGGTGGTGGTCCCGGTCGGTGTGCCGGGCTCGGGCGCGTCGGAGGTCAGCGGTTCGGCCATGGGCCCAAGCCTGCCATCCGGGTCTGACAGTCGGCGCATCCCGCGTCCCCGCGTCCGTGTTATCGGGGCTTCTGCACGTCCGTGCTTCCGGGCTTCTCCGTTCCCGCGCTCCCGCACTTCCGCACTTCCGCGCTCCCGCGCTCCCGTGCCTGGCGTGCTTCCGCCTGGACGGCCCGTCAGGTGCCGGTACGGGGGCGGCCGGCACCTGACGGGGGTTCGGGGGCATCCCGGGGAGTCCGGGACTGCCGGTTGCGGGGCGGCTCAGGAGCAGGTGACCTCGTTGCCGGGGACGTCGAGGATGCCGGAGTCGGAGGCCGCACCGGCCTGGTACTCGTCGTAGATGTAGGTGTAGAAGTCGATCCGCGCGCCGGAGCCGCAGGCCGAGTCGGCGGCGATGTCGTAGGTGAGCGTGACGGTGGTGCTGCCACCGGCCGCGACGGGCACGGTGTGGTGGACCAGCCCGCTGGTGGCGCCGGTGTCGCACCCGCTCACATGGCCGCCGCAGGAGGAGAACGCGTACTTCAGCCCGGCGATCTGGGTGGTGCCGTAGGTCGGCTGGATGGACTGGTAGACGAACTGCACGGGGGTGTCGTGCGGATTGCTCAGGGTCAGCGTGAGCGTGACCGATGAACCCGGGGCCGCCGTCGCCCTGTCGGAGCTGACGACGAGCAAAGGGGTGTCGGCCTGGGCGGGGGCGGCCGAGAGGAGCAGACCGATGACGAGGGCCAGGATCGCGGCAATTCCGAAGCGGCTCACATGTGTTCTGCGCATGACCAGGGAGCGTAGGGGGCGCGGCCGCGGCCGGCGCCGGTCTCCGCCCCGGCCCGTACGGGCATATGACAGTGGAGCGGACGCGGCGGGCCATTGCCTACGCCGCGCCTTCCCCGCGGCGGGGCCGCCCCCTTACCCTCGGGCCGCACCCCGCCCCGGTCGAGCCCGCTCGGCCCGTCGAGCCGCACGCTGCCCCCGTTGAGCCGCGCTCGGCCCGTGTGGAGCCGCGCTCGGCCCTCGGGCTGCGATCAGACCGGCGACGGCAGGACGTCGCAGAGCGCGGCGACGGCCGCCTGGTAGGCGTGGTCCGGCGGCGTGGCGTACCCGACCACCAGGCCGTCCGTCGCGGGCATCGCGTCCTGCCCGGCCAGCGGGTGCCGGTAGTCCGCCATCCCGTCCACGGCCAGCCCCCGGTACGCGGCCGCCTTGAGCACCGACCGTTCGGTGCCGGGCGCGAGCCGGAGCACCGCGTGGAGGCCGGCCGCGATGCCGGACACCTCGATGTGCGGCGCCCGCGCGGCGAGGGCGGCCACGAGGTGGTCGCGGCGGTCCCGGTAGCGGCGGCGCATCCGGCGGACGTGCCGGTCGTAGCCGCCCGAGTCGATGAACTCGGCGAGCGTCAGCTGATCGAGCGTGCTCGCCCAGGCCTCGCGCTCGCCCTTGGCGGCCAGCACCCGGTCCACCAGGTGGTCGGGCAGCACCATCCAGGCGAGGCGGAGCGCGGGCGTGAGGCTCTTGCTCGCTGTGCCGAGGTAGACCACCCGCTCCGGGTCGAGCCCCTGCACCGCGCCGACCGGCTGCCGGTCGTAGCGGAACTCGCCGTCGTAGTCGTCCTCCAGGACCAGCCCGCCGCGCCCGCGTGCCCAGTCGACCACCGCCGCGCGCCGGGCCGCGTGCAGCGGCCCCCCGGTCGGGAACTGGTGGGCGGGGGTGAGCAGCACCGTCCGGACGTCGGGCAGCGCGGCCAGCCCGCCGACCTGTGCGCCGTCCTCGTCCAGCGGCAGCGGCACGGTGGTCACCCCCGCCCTCGCCAGCAGCGCGCGGTGGAAGGCCAGCCCGTACGCCTCCACGGCCAGCGGACCGTGCTCGCGGGCGGGCAGCACGGCGCCCGCGCCGTCGAACAGCAGCCGCAGCGCGTGGGCGAAGCCGGAGCAGACGACGATCCGTTCGGGGTCGGTGCGCACTCCGCGGGCGCGGGCCAGGTAGTCGGCGAGGACGGCCCGCAGTTCGCGCCGCCCCTGCGGATCGCCGGGCCCGAAGGCCTCGTTGGGTGCGGCGGTGAGCGCCCGGCGCCCGGCGGCCAGCCAGGCGGTGCGCGGGAAGGAGGCGGCGTCGGGCTGGCCCTGGCGGAGGTCGTGGGCGAGCCGCCGGGGCGGGGACGCCCGGCGGGCCCGGTTCGCGGCGACGGGCTCGGCCCGGTCGGCGACGGTGGTGCCCGAGCCCTGCCGGGCGGTGAGCCAGCCCTCGGCGACCAGCTCCGCATACGCGTCGGCGGCGGTGTTGCGGGCGATGCCGAGGTCGGCGGCGAGCGCGCGGTAGGGCGGCAGCCGGGTGCCGGGGGCGAGGCGGCCGCTGCGGATCGCCTCGCGCAGGGCGGCCATCAGCGCGGCGCGTCGGCCGCCGGTGGCGGGCAGTTCGAGGTGCAGGTCGCTGCCGGAGGTCGTGGCGGCGGTGTCGTCGGTGGCGGCCACGCCTGTGGCCGGGGTGGCGGCGGTGTCGGTCGGGGTGGCGGCCGACGCCGCGGCCGGGGTGGCGGTCCGGGTGTCCGTCATGGTCACGAACCCTATCGCCGGGCGGCCGAGGGCCCCGGGGGTGGGCCGTCCGCACTCCGGCGGGGGCGGCGCTGCTCCGACCGGGTGGCGCGGCTCCTGCATCGGGGGCGTATTGCGGCAACAGCATCTCGCTCCTCGGCTGACAGGCCTGCGCCGCTTTCCCGATCGTTTCCCGCTTCCTCCGTAGAGCGAAGGGCTGCGCTCCCGGCTTCCGGCCGGCGACGCAGCCCTTCCGTCCTTCCCGGGGCGTCCCCCACCCTGCTCCACCCCCTCCCCGACGGGAGGCGCTACGGAACCACCGTCACCGGCCACCGCCCCGCCTTCACCAGCCGCACCGCCACCGAGCCGATCACCCGGTGCCCGGCCTGCTCCGAGGCCCCGACGACGACGGCGTCCGCCCGCAGCTGGTCCGCCAGCCGCGCCAGCCCGGTGAACGGATCGCCGCGGACGGTCAGGAAGCGCCAGTCCAGCCGCCAGACGTCGCGCAGCCGGTCTTCGGCCTCGCGCAGGGCGCCCAGCAGTTCGTCGGCGATCTCCCGGGTGGTCTCCTCGACGGCCGCGCCCGCGAGCGCGGTGGCCGCGCCGAGAACGGGCTGTACGTACGCGACGGCCAGGGTCGCGTTCTGCCGGCGGGCGAGGCCGGCCGCATAGGCGGTGGCCCGCCAGGACGAGTCCGAGCCGTCCAGGCCCGCCAGGATTATCCCGGGCCCGTCGGTACCCAGCTCGAACCCGGCCGGCGCGGCCGCCGCACCGGGCTCCTCGGCGCCGCCGACGGCCCCTGCATCGCTCTCGTTGCTCATGGCCCGAGGCTATTCCGGGCACAGCGGGTGACGGCGCTGGGCACGACGGGTGAGGGCTGTGGTGCGGGCCACCCCCGGCCCGGTCACCACCCCACCACTTCGGCACGCGCGGCCGAGGGCCCGTCACCCACCGTCGACGATGTGCGCGGCCTCACACCCCCACCCGTGTGGCC
>NZ_JBVINN010000007.1:0-44947 GCF_055579305.1 Kitasatospora sp. NPDC032757
CGATCACGGCGCGGGCCTTGTGGACGTTGCCCTCGGAGTCGGTGACGGTCTTGATGTCACCCGTGAGGTCGACCGCGACGATGTCGTCCGGGATCTGCTCGGCGCCGAACCGCTCGGCCTGGGCCCGCATGTTGTCCATCAGCTCGGGGCCCATGATGCCGTCCCGGAAGCCGGGGAAGTTCTCCACCTCGGTGGTGTTCATCAGCGCGCCGCCGGCGGTGACGGCGCCCTCGAAGACCAGCGGCTTGAGGGAGGCACGGGCGGTGTAGAGCGCGGCGGTGTAGCCGGCCGGGCCGGAACCGATGATGATCACGTCACGGATGGGGGTGCTCAAGGCGATTCCTCCTGATAGGTCACGGCGGCGGTTGGCTCCGCCGGGGGCCGCGGTGTCGGGCCCGACCGCCTGGCTGCTGCGGCCCGGACCACGCCGCGCCGTTGCTGGGCCACGCGGCGGGGATCCGACCGATCCCGAGAGAGTGGGGCGACCGGAACATCTGCAACGTATCACGCTGCAGTGATATCAAGCAATAGTGGTATCAGCATGGCGTGATATGTGATAATCGAGGCATGCTGACACCAGGGACCGACAAGGCGACGCTGACGCAGGGCGACCTCATTCGAGTGCTGGGTGAGCCCCTTCGCCTGCGCATCGTGACGCTGCTCGCGCAGGCGGCCCTGTGCACCAACCACCTGATCGAGGAGACGGGTGCGCGGCAGACCGCGCTGTCCAACCATCTGCGGGTGCTGCGCGAGGCCGGAATCGTGGAGCCGGAGCCGCACGGCCGCTTCACGTACTACCGCCTGCGCCCCGAGGTGCCGCAGGCCCTGGAGGAGTTCTTCGGCGGTCTCGCCCGCGCGGCGGCGGAATCGCTGGCCGCGGACCGCAAACGGCCGTGCGAGTGACCGACGCCGAGCGCCTCCCCGCGCACGGCTCGGCCTCCGGCGCGATCGCAAGGCGCGGGCCCGGGCCCGCGCAGGCCGGCTGAGCGAGCCCGGCAGGCGCCGACGGCGAACCGCCTCGCTCAGCCTTCGGTGAGGTTACGTCGTCTCGACGCGTCGGCGCCGACCTGGTGCTGTGGGCGGTACCGGCCCTGTCCTTCGGGCGCGTCAGGTGGAGGTGCGGGCTTCGATGCCGTCGAGCAGGAAGTCGAGGCCGATCCGGAAGGTCTGGTCGGCGTCCAGGTGGGCGGCGTCGCGCACCACCGTGGCCAGCGCGGGGAACCGGCCGGTGGCGAAGGTCCGCTCCAGATAGGGCCCGAGTGAGGCCTGCCAGCGCTTCTCGTCCATCCCGGTGGCCCGCTCGGCACGCCGCTCGGCGATCTCCCGGCGCACCGCGCCGATCACGTACGCGTCGACCGCGGTGACCACCGGCATGATGGCGTCCACGTCAACGCCGCCCAGCGCGGCCACCACGGCCTCTCCCCTGGCCAGCGCGTTCGGCCCGAGCTGTGGACGCCCACCGAGCAGATCGGCGAGCCATTCGTGCTCGTGAGCGGCCTGCCGGGTGGTTTCGGCAAGGGACCGCAGCACCTCCCGCCAGCCGTCTCCGACCGGCCGGATCTCGGCGTGGACCGCGTCGACCATCAGGTCGAGCAACTCCTCCTTGCCGGCGATGTAGCTGTACAGCCGCATCGGCCCGACGCCCAACGCGGTGGCGACCTTGCGCAGCGACACCGCCTCCAGGCCGTCCGCGTCGGCCAGCCGGATCGCCGCTCGCACGATCCGCTCTCGGTTCAGCGGGGCCGGCACGGGTCGATTCGGCGGCTCCGGCCTCTCCCACACCAACATGCCGCTAACAATACATCGCATCGGGAGATACAGTGTATCGGTCAGTACGGCGTATCGGAGAGAGGCAACCATGACCATCGCCATCATCGGAGCCGGCCTCGGCGGCCTGGCCCTCGCCCGCGTGCTGCACGTGAACGGCATCGACGCCGTCGTGTACGAACGCGAACCGTCCCGCGGCGCGCGCGGTCAGGGCGGCATGCTCGACCTGCACTCCGGGACCGGGCAGCGGGCGCTGCGCGAGGCCGGCCTGATCGACCGGTTCCACGCGATTGCCCGTCGCGAAGGCCAGGACCTGCGACTTCTCGAGCCGGACGGCACCCTGCTGCTCCAGGAGGACACGCCCGACGACGCCCCACTCGAGCGACCTGAGGTCGACCGTGCCGATCTGCGCGCCCTGCTGCTGGACTCTCTCCCCGAACACGCGGTGCGCTGGGGGCACGCGTTCGAACACGCCGACCGCGGCCTGCTGCACTTCACCGACGGCGGCAGCGCGACGTGTGACCTGCTGGTCGGCGCCGACGGTGCGGGTTCCCGGGTCCGCGCGCTTCTCACCGACGCCCGCCCGGTGCACACCGGCCAGAACGTCGTCGAGCTCGGCATCCCCGACATCGACCGCACCCACCCCGACCTCGCGGCGATGGTCGGACGAGGCAACTACTGGGTGCTCGGCGACGGGCAATCCCTGTCGGCGCAGCGCAACGGCGACGGCCGCGTACGCCTCTACCTGAGCTTCAGCACCGCCGAGGACTGGTTCGCCACCAGCGGCATCCCGTTCGACGACCCGGCCGCCGCCCGGGTGCGGCTGATCGACCTGTTCAGCGGCTGGGACTCACGGTTCACCGCACTGATCGCCGCCTGCGACGACGCCGTCCTGCCACGGTCGATCACCACTCTCCCGGTCGGCCTGACCTGGCCGTCGACACCGGGCGTCACGCTGCTCGGCGATGCCGCGCACCTGATGCCGCCGGTGGGGCAGGGCGCCAACATGGCGCTGCTCGACGGCGCGCTGCTCGGCCTCGCGCTGGCCGCGCACCCGGACGACTTTCCCGCCGCCGTCGAAGAATACGAACGCGAGATGTTCGACCGCACAAGCGCCGCCGGTCGGCAGTCCGCGCACGTCCAGGAGATCCTGACGTCGCCGGACGCCGCCAAGAAGATGCTGGCGTTCTTCCAGCCCAGCTGAATGCGGCCGGCAAACAACCGGGAAACCGACGCTTGAACGTGCATGCCCGCCTGTGCAGTGGTCGCGAGGCCGGCCGGCCTCGTTCCCTCCCACCCCAGCCACCACCCCGACCTACGATCCGAGGAGCGGGAGCGGGGGGAGAGTCTCGGATCCTGATGACCCGCGAGGTCGGCCGCCGACGGCGAAGACGAGGGGGCTCGCGGCCGTTCCTGCCCGCGCAGGCGGGGGCCGGCCGGGCCACGGTGATCTCCGGCAAGCGGGGGGCGGGCCGGGCGGTCAGCGCCCCAGAGCGTTACGGACCGTCAGCCCGTGGTGGCGGCGTAGCCGGCGCATCTCCCACCAGGACAGGGCCGTGACGGTCACGGGGGCGCCCAGGATGAAGACCGCCCGGGCGCCCGCCGGAACCTGGGGGTAGGCGCCCGTGATCACGTCCAGGAGCGCCATCTCCCACACCAGGACGCCGGCAAGGACCGGCGGCAGCACCTCGTGGATGTCAGCGGTACGGAAAACGTGCACGAGCGACAGGCCGATGCCGTAGAGGGCGAAACCCATCGACCACACGCACAGCACCCCGATGGCGATCGTTCCCGGCAGCCCGACGGCTTCCCGGAGCCCCGCCGTCTCCGGCGCCATCGCGAGCGCCGCGGTGCCCATGGACGCCATGATGGCCACCACCGCACCGAGTGGGCGCAGGGCCCGACGCAGGTAGACGCGCCGCAGCCCGCCCCGCGCGGCCGCCACGAACGCACCCACCACCACGGGGAAGGTGCAGACCAGCACCAGGACGCTGGACCAGCTCTGGTTGAGGCGCTCGTCCGCAACGGCCTTGACGTCGGCGGCACTGACGACGGAGTGGTAGGTGACCATCAGGCCCACCCAGGCGGCCAGGCCCAGCACGGTGCGCCACAGTTGGAGCCTGCGGACCGCCGGATCGTCCACGACCGCGGGACGCGAAGGACGGAAGGTCCGCTGGGCGGCGTAGAACGGATTGCGGACCCCGCGCAGGATCTTCCGGCCGCGTGACGGCTCGACAGGTGGTGGCGAAGCAGGCGGGAAAGGCGGCGCGTACGGATACCCCTGCGGAGAAGCGGACGGAGCATACGGATAACCCTGCGGAGCGTACGGGTACCCCGCCGGCGGAGCGTACGCGGACCTGGGCGGCGGGACCGGGGAACCCTGGCCGGGCCACCCTGCCGGCGGCCGACTGCCCGCGCCACCCACCGGATCCCCGTACCCGGGCCCGCCGTAACCAGCCACGCCACGCACCCCCACTGTCCTGCCCCATCGACGCCACGCATCGTAGTGGCTCCAGGCCGACGGCTCCCCGCTCGACGCCGTACCGCCAGTGCGCAGGCCTACAAGCCGGCGCTCGCTGGGGAAGAGCCCACCAGGACCCGCCGCCCGATCACCGGCACCGGCGCGCCGCCTCTCGACCACTCACAGCCGAACCTCACCCGTGCTGTCACCAGCCGGGATAACGGTTCCACCAGTGCGGGTCACGGGCAGGTACGTAAGCGCTGCCACCGGGCGAGTCGACGTGCTCCTGAAGCAGGTCGCGGGCCAAGGTGTCGAGCACCCAGGCGAGTTCGAGCCGGCTCAGCAGCTCGACAGGCAACGCGTCGACGCCGTGCGCGGCTCCGAGCAGCGCACCGGCGGTGGCCGCCACCGACGTGCCGTCCGGCGCCCCGGACGCGAACTGCAGGGCTGCGGCCACGGTGTCGCGGCCGGGGAAGCGGGAGACGACGAAGAGTGCGCCGAGGAGCGCCGAGGAGGCGGTCGCGTCCGGCGCCGTCCAGGCAAGCTGCCCGTGGTCGGGGACGCCGCCGGGCGCCTTCAGCAGGTCCAGAACCGTGCCCGGGCTTGCCGAGTTCAGCACGGGCAGCGAGCGGACCAGCGCGTCGATCGGGTGGTCGTCACCCGGACCGGAGGAAGTCCAGGCCCGGAAGGGGTCACTCTCGGCCAGGCAGTGGGACACGAGTGCGGCCGCACCGAGAGCCACGTCCTGTACGTCCGGAGCGCCGTGGGTGAGCGCGGCCGTCTCGCGGATCGCCGGGGCGCAGTCGCCGGATCCGGAAAGGTGCCACAGCAGTCCGAGGGGCAGGCTCCGGGTGACAGCGTGGGCTCCTCGGCTGTTGGAGACAGGCTGCGTCGGGGTCCCCTTCGTCAGCCCGGTCAGTGCCGCGACGGTGGACGGCGCGGAGCCGCGGCGCTCACTCAGGGCAGGCACCTGAGCGAGCCAGCCGTCCGGCCACCGACCGTCGCTGCTGCCCGGCCAGCGCTCGGAGATCCGTTCCGGCTCGATGCCCTGCAGGAAGGCCCATCGGCAGTACGCGTGCCACACCACGGACGGCGCGTGGCAGATGCCCTTGTGGCTCAGCCGCATCGAGGCGCGGATCGCACCCTCGATGGTGAACGCGGCCAGCTGGGTACTGACACCGACCCGCAACGGCCCCTCGGCCGGCCACTGGCCCCGGGCCACCCCGGCTGCGTCTCCCAGCGCCGACCCAAGTACCAGCCCCCGCACCCGTGCCTCGCTCACGGCCGTCTTCTGCGACATTCCTGCCTCTCCGTTGTACTGCCGGTTTGTCATGACATCCCATCACAGGGGCGCCTCCACGTGGTCGGCCGGAAACCGGTCGTGGACCTCGTGGGCCTGCCGTCCCGCCCCGCAGGCCGGCCCGCTCCCCCACCACGCAGGAAATCTTTCGGCTGATAACCCCGGATTCGTGGCACCCGCCGGGGAGAGCGCCGAAGAATCTTTCGTCCCGGCGGTGAAGCCGCAGGGTGAGAAGCAAGTCCCGCGGCTCGGCCGGGCTTCGCAGAGGCCGGTGACGGGAAGACGCGGCAGTGATCGAGCCAAGGGTCCGGTCCGGCCGGGTCCGAAGGGCGATCCGCCTGGAATGGGCCGCGACGGAACTCCGCAAGCGGATCCACCTCGCCGGCCGGCGCCCGGTCCCCTCCCGTTCCGTCCTGTCCACAGCGCCAGGCCCGCTCAGCGCCGCACTGACCGGCGGGCCGTCAGGAGCACCAGGACACGGACGCTGCGACGCGGTTCAGGCTACGAGCAGGCGGAGGCCGAGATCTGCCGCGTCGCGGTCGGCGAGGTCGCGGTTGCGCTCGGCCCACCGGCCGGAGTCGAGGTCGTCGCTGAGGCTGCGTACCGCCCGCTGCTCGGCCTCCGGCCCGACCCTCGTCCACACCGATATCGCACGGCGCACGTGGTCCTCCAGATACGCCCCCGGCCGGCGCCAGTACGCCTCGAACAGGCCGTCAGCGCAGTCCCACGGGACGGGCACCGGCTCGACGCGGGCGCCGATCGCGTCGGCCATCCCGGCAAGCGAGGGAAATTCGGCGAGGACGGCGGCGAACTCGGGCAGGTAGTCCCGGGTGAGCCAGAACCGGTCCTGCCATCCGGGCTCGTCGGTGTCGAACGTGAGCACCACCACGCGACGGGCCACGCGCCGCATCTCGCGCAGCCCCGCTACCGGGTCCCCCCAGTGGTGAACGGTGGAGACGGCCATCGCGACGTCGAAGGAATGGTCCTCGAACGGCAGGCTCTCCGCGGCGGCGGCCACGCACGGCGCCGACCCGGCGGGCCGCTGCCCCCGCATGACCGCCGACGGCTCCACCGCGGTCACGTCGCGATCAGCCGGCTCGTAGGAGCCGGTGCCGGCCCCGACGTTCAGCACCGTCTGCGCGTCGCCGAACGCGTCCCAGATCTGCGCGGCGATCCGCGGCTCGGTGCGCCTCGTCGCGGTGTAGGCGCCGCCGATCGCGTCGTACAGCCGTGCACCGAGCATCTCCAACTGCTCCTCCGGTGTCACCCTCAGTCCCTTCGCCCGTGCCTCGAGTTCCCTGTCGATGGCCGCCACCATGGCGTCGGCGCGATCACGCCGCTCCTGCAGCAGGCCGCGCAGTCGACGCAGGTGCGCGACCGCGTCGGTGGACGGGTCGCCGACCAGCTCCGCGACCTCCCGCAGGCCGAAGCCCAACCGCCGATAGGCCAGCACCTCCCGCAGCCGCTCCACGTCGCCCGCCGAGTACGCCCGGTACCCGGCCACCGTCCGCGCCGACGGCCGAACGAGCCCGATCTCGTCATAGTGATGCAGCGTGCGAACGCTCACACCGGCCAGCTCGGCCACGCGTCCCACGGTCCAGTGATCGTCCACGGCACCGACTATGCAGCCTGACGCCACGTGAGGGTCAACACCCTCACTCACGGCAGCAGAGATCCCGGGCCCGAAGGAGCGGGCCGAGGCGACTCCTGCAAGCCGGACCGACGGTCCGGCCGGCAGAAGCCTGCCGCGATGTCCGATGCACCGGCCGGACCCTGACCAGCGCTTTCCGTATCGAGGAGATCCGCCACGACCTCGTCGCGCGCACCGCCCGAGCCGAACGCGAGGGCCGGACCGGCGAGGAGACCAGCTCCGTGATCGAGATCAGTGGCGAACGAAGATCAGAACGGAACCGGCACTCCCGCCTCGCGCAGCCTGGACAGCGCGGCGGACATGCACTGTTGCACGGTCCTCCCGTCAACGCGCATGCCATGCTCCAGGGGACCCCCACTGGCAGCGAACGTCCAGGCCGGCGCGTTGTCGGCCACCCTCTCCGCGTCCACCCTGATCATGGCGTTCACGCCCTGCTCACCCAGCCATTCCAGGATGAGGAGCGTCACGTCCTCGATGCCACGATCCTGGTCGGTCTTCGGCCGGCGGTCTCGGTTTCCCGTCATTGCCCCGACCCTACCGAAGTCCTCGCCGCAGCCGGGGCGCCCATGGGCGGCTGCTGAACGTCCTCCTGCCGGCTACGACAACCAGCCGGGAAGCGGTCCTGCACTCTCGCCGACCGCCCTCGAAAGGGACGTCTGATCTCCACGCGGCCTCATGGACCGTACGGCGCGCCTCCCGCCGGTGCCCGCGCAGGCGCAGGCGCACCGGCGAGGGTCCGGCCCCCGTCGTGCGGCCCCGCCGCGTGGATCCGGGTACGGCGTGGATCCGGGTACGGCGGGGCCATCGGGCGGCGCGGTGTTCAGGAGGCCCGTGCCGGCGTCTCCGGGGCCAGCGAGCTCCCCACGGGAATGCGACCGCAGTCGGAGGGAGCGGCCCGGCCCGCGAACCGGTCGGCGAGCCAGCCCATCGCGACGGGCGCCCAGACGACGGGGACGCCCACGTGGCTGAGCAGGTCGAACTGCTGGTACTTGATCGAGCCGTTGCCGGTGGCGCAGTACTGCCGGGCGAGCGCCCGGACATCCCCGGCGACCATGACCCCGTCACCGGTTCCGATACCCGGGGAGTTGTTGAAGGTCCCTTCCAGGACACCCCCGTCGCCCTGTGCGACGTACCCGGGGACGGTCGGAGTGGGGGCCGAGCCGAGGTTGATCCTGTTCACCGCCTCGAGGAAGGGCGGTACCGAGTTCGGGTCGGCGTACTGCGGCTTCGCCAGCTTCCTCCAGGTCAGACCCGGGTAGTGGCCCAGGGCGTCGACGATCGACCCGTGCTCCAGCTCCCGGTACACCGCCAGGCCGTCGTCACTCAGGTACGGCTTGAGGTCGATGCCGAAGGAACGGGAGACCCCGATGACCGCCATGGGGATGACACCGCTCCACACGAGGGAGCCGTCGACGTACTTGAGGTTGTGCGCCGGGTCCACGAGCAGGCCGCCCTCGGCGAAGCCGACCAGCTTGCTGTTGACCTCGGGGGCGTAGCCCGGTGCGAGTGCGGCCGCCCAGTTGGTCGCGATGGCGCCGCCGGAGTAACCCATCAGGGCGATGGCGGTGTCGGAGTCCATGCCGGTCTCCGCAGACCTGGTCGCGGCGCGGATCGAGTCCAGCGTGGTGAACGCGTACTCCGGGCCGGCCGCGAAGTCGGCGGTCTGTCCCTCGGTGTCCGGGATGACGAGGTTGTAGCCCTGCAACAGCAGCGGCGCCAGGAAGACGGCTTCGGCGTTCGCGATGGCGCCGCCCAGGGTGAGGTCGCCGGCGATGGCCCGGGAGGGGCTGTCCCGCGGGTCGAGGGAGTCGTAGAACGACTGGTAGGAGACCGCCCTGCTGCCGTCGCCCGTCAGACTCCGCACCACCGTGGTGACGTTGGCGGCCGGACGGCCCTGGGCGTCGGTGGTGCGGTAGAGCAGTTGGATCGCCTTCACCGGGGTGGGCAGGCCCACGAGGTGGTACTGCAGCGTCCGTGTCTTCAGCACGGTCCCCGGCGCGAACGAGGCCAGGGGCTCGCTGCCGTCGTAGGTGTAGAACGGGTCGCTCGCCGTGGTGGCCGACGGCGCGGCGGCTGCGGCCGTGGCGGCCGGAAGGGCGGTGACGGCCATCGCGGCGACGACGGCGGCGGCCATGAGTCGGGACGTGACGGTGCGCATGATTCCCCCGGTTCGTGGGTCGGATGGTGGGGCGTTGGTACGGGGTGGGGCGTTGGGGTCTTGGGCCGCGGTGGGGCACGGCGCTGGAGGTCGCCGGCAGGCGGCGCAGCCGCATGAGGGCCCGGAAGGGCGGCAGGGCGGCCTCACCGGACGGGTTGCCCGCGTCGGTGGGGCAGCCCGCCGTGGGCCCGGGCGGAGCCTTTCAGGGACGCGGCTGTGGGGACTGTCCGGCAGGCGCCCCGCTCCGGGCCTGACGTGTGGTCGGGTGCGGGCCCGTGAACGTGCCGGCACCGGCTGCGTTGTCAGCCGAACCGAGGACGCCCGGTCATTCCTCGGCCGGCGGTCCGGTTCCGGTGGCGCGGGCGCCCCCGCAAGGGAGACGGCGGGTACGGGGCAGAGCGGCCTTTCGCGCGGGCACGGCGGTCCTCCGGTACGGGTGGGGGCGTGGGGGCGTGAGGGCGTGGGAGTCCGATGGACGGTGAGGTCAGCGTCCACACACGTCTGGTGATCCACCGGCGGAAGTGTTACCAACCGGTAAGTAACCTCTCGGCAACCATGATGACGGCGGAACGACGCCGTGTCCCCGGGCCGTACAACAGAGATTCACGAAGTGGATTGTGACCGCACCCAACGCGGCGGAACGCGACTCGGCACCACGGTTCGCCGGCATGCCGGTCCACGAACGGCTCCGGGCCACCGCGCCGGTCCGGCAGCAGGCGGCGCCCCCCAGCCCCAGCGCGCGACGGGGCCGGTGCTGCAGCCGCCCGGGAGGGTCCGGCCGAGAGTGCCGTTCCGGCCGTGGAACCTCATGCGGTCGCCGGACGGCTGGTTGTACTCGGACGGCTGGTTGTCGCTCCACGCGCCGGTCCCCCGTGGGTGGTTACCGGCCGGTGTCACCCTGGGCTGCGCGGTGGCGGGCGCGGGCCCGGTGTCTCAGCGCCGCACGCCGTCGATCGCGATCCGCAGGTGGCGAGGCCCGCGCAGCACCGCGTTGGTGCGGTACGGGGGCGGGTCCTCCACTAGGCGCGGCCGCTCCAGCCGGCGGGCGAGTCCGGCCAGTGCCAGCTGTGCCTCCAGGCGGGCGAGCGGCGCGCCGAAGCAGCTGTGGATGCCGCTGCCGAGGCCCAAGTGCTGATTGTCCGGCCGGTCGGGGTCGAAGCGGTCCGGGTCCGCGAACCGCTCGGGGTCGCGGTTGCCGGCCGCCAGCATCAACCAGAGCGAGGCCCCCTTGGGAATGGTGACGCCGGCGACCTCGATATCGGTGATCGGTGTGCGGCTGGGCAGCATCTGAACCGGCGGCTCGTACCGCAGCAGCTCCTCCACCAGCGGCACCGCCACCCGCGCGTCGGCGCGCAGCCGCTCCAGGGTCTCCGGGTGGCGCAGCAGGGTGAGCATGCCGTTGGTGATCAGGTTGACCGTCGTCTCGTGGCCGGCGATGAGCAGGAGTGCGGCGGTGCTGAGCACCTCCATGCCGCTCAGCCGGCCCTCGGGCCCCTGTCCGGTGGCGAGTTGGGAGAGCATGTCGTCGCCGGGCGCCTTGCGGCGTTCCTCGATGAGGGCGTTCAGGTAGAGGCCGAGCTCGACGCGGGCCTGCTGGGCGATGCGGTTGCGTTCGGTGAGGTCCTGGCCGGGTTGTGGGTCGAGGGTGGCGACGAGGGTGTCGGCCCAGCCGTGGAAGCGGCTCTCGTCCTCGCGGGGGATGCCCAGGAGGCGGCAGATCACGGTCACGGGGAACGGGTAGGAGAACTGGTCGACCAGGTCTATCTCGTCACCGTCCAGGGCGTCGATGAGGTCGGTGACGATCGTCTCCAGCTCGCCGTGCATGCCGTCGATGCGGTGGGGGCTGTGCGGCGGGCCGAACGGGCGGTTGGTGATGGCGCGCAGCCGGTCGTGCTCGGGCGGGTCCAGTCGCAGGAAGTTCGGTGGCAGCACCCCGCCGGCGTCGCCCTCCTCCTGCCCGGGCGCCGCCGTGTCGGGCACGGCCCGGTAGCGGGCCTCGGAGCTGATCCGCGGATCGTGGAGCAGCGCGCGCACCGCGTGGTAGCCGCCGATCACGTACGGGCCGCTCTCGTCGTGGTGGACCGGCTTCTCCCGCAGCCGGGCATACAACGGGTACGGGTCGTGGCGGTTGGAGTAGTCGGTGATCTGCTGCAGCAACGTCAGGTCGGTCATGACGGTCCTCGGGTTCGTGGGGCACCGTGCCCGTCGTGCGGGTGCGGGGTGTCCGCGGGAGGGCCCGCGGCTCGCCGGCCTGCGGCGGGACGGCGGACGCGGGAGGGCTGGACGGGGACGGCGGGCGACGGGCGACGGGCGGGTGGCGACGGTCAGGCCCGCGCGGGGGTGAAGGTGACGGTCCGATCGGCCGGGGAGTAGCCGCTGACGGTGACCGTGGGGCCGTGCGAGGGCACGGACGGATCGGGGAAGCCGGCCGGGCGCGGGCCGCCGCCGCCGTGAGGCCGGTCCATGGTCTCGAACGGCGGCGGGAAGGGCGCGGTGCGTTGGATCAGCTCCTCGTAGAACGGAAGCCAGCGTCCGTGGTCGAAGGTGACCGCGGCGATCACCCGCCCCTGGTGCCCGTACACGGCCGTGAAGCGGCGTTCGGCGAGTGAACCCTGGGTGACCATGATCTCCTCCCCCATCGACGGCACCCCGACCGACTTGATGTTCACCCCGAACTGGGACGACCAGAAGGCCGGCACCCACAGGTGCGGCAGCCGCTGCGGGGCGGCGTTGATCATGTTGTGCGCGGCGACCTCCGCCTGTGCGACAGCGTTGCCCCAGTGCTCCAGGGAGAGGAACTGGTAACCGAACAACGGGTGCGGCGAGCGCGCCACGTCCCCGGCCACGAAGACGTCGTCGGTGACGATGCCGCGCACGTCGAACGCCCGGCAGCCGGCGTCGCAGGCGATCCCGCGCGGACCGGCGCCCAGCCCCGACCCGGCAAGCCAATCGGTGTTGCGGATCGCGCCGAGCGAGACGATCACGACGTCCGCCTCGACCGTCGAACCGTCCGACAGGGCCGCCGAGCGGACCCGGCCGGCCGCGTCGCCCTCCAGGGCGGTGACGGTGACCCCGCACCGCAGGTCGACCCCGGCGTCGAGGTGCATCTGCGTGGCCACCTCGCCGATCACCCCGCCCAGCGCACCCACCAGCGGCGCGGCCCCGCGCTCGGCGACGGTGACGGCCAGGCCGCGTTCCCGGCATGCGGAGGCGATCTCGGAACCGGTGAACCCCGCCCCGATCACCAGCACCCGGCGCGGGCCGGCTCCCAGCCGGCGTTCCAGCGCGGCCGCGTCGTCGCGGCCGCGCAGCACGAACACACCGTCCAGGGCGGCCTGATCCGGCTGCGGCCAGGGGCGGGCCCGTACCCCTGTCGCGATCAGCAGCCGGTCGTACTCCAGCTCGTCGCCGTCGGCCAGGCGCACCCGCCGCGTGGCCATGTCCAGCCCGGTCGCCGCGTTGCCGAGCCGCCAGTGCGCGTCCACCTCCCGCCGGTGCGGCAGCGCGGTGCAATCGGCGGACGCCACGCCCAGCAACACCTGCTTCGACAGCGGCGGCCGGTCGTACGGGCCGTAGGGCTCGTCGCCGACCAGCGTGAGCGGCCCCGTGAAGCCCTTGTCCCGCAAGGTCTCCGCCGCCCGCAGCCCGGCGAGGGAGGCGCCCACGATCACAATGCGTCCCTCGCGGCGGAGCCGCTCCAGCCAGCCGTCACCGTTCACCGCCGACCACCTCCGTGGCCGCCGGCCTCCGCCCCGCCGACACCTGTCCCACCGACGGACCTGCGCTGCTCCTCGTCCCGGTCGTCGACGACGATCGCCTGCACCGGACACGCCGCGACCGCCCGTGCGATGCGCTCGCGCTGTTCGGCCCCGGCCCGGGGGGCGTAGAGCAGCGCCTCGTCCCCGTGCATCCTGAAGACATCGGGCGCGAGGAACGCGCACTGCGCGTACCCCTGGCAACGATTGAGATCAACGACCACCCTCACCGGACACCACCCTCACCACACGCGGTCACGTCCACGTCAGCCTCCGCCACCCGGGCCGCCACCGCCCGTCGGAGCACCCCCATCGAGTGACCCGCCCGACCACGGGGCCGGGCCGGTCGTCCCGGCTGCCGCACCCCCGGCGGCGGTGGTCTGAGGGCCGAGGGGTGGTGCGCTCCGCTGTCGTGACAAGGGAGCGGATGCAGGTGGGCGGCGCGCGCCGGGGATCCGGCGCAGGTCCCGCCCGGCGGCGTCAGTCGGCCAGCAGGGCGCAGACGAAGTCCTCCTCGACGGCGCGCAGGTGCTCCAGCAGGTTCGGGTTGTTGGTCTGGTTCACCTGCTGGTCCGCCCACTGCGACTGCGGGTCGGCGGCGGAGTCGGGGGCAAGGTCGCGCGCGAAGTCGGGGCCCCCGGCCGGCGCCGAAGTCCGGGACCCGGCCCGGTGGGGCCCCGGCCTCGCGCCCTACGCCAGGAGGAGGGACCGGTCCCAGGCCGGGAGCGTGTCGGTCGCGGCGGTGTGACGGGGAGGGGTGACCATGCACCAGGTCTCACCGTCGCGCAGTGTCCACCCCGTGGCGGAACCCTCCGACAGCACGCCTGCGGCAATCGACCGATAGCTCACCGTCACGAACAGAGGACACCGGTGCCGCGCGGCCGCAGACGTCGGGTTTGAGTCACGTACGGAAGCGGCCCGGAAGCCGAACACCTCTTCGCTTGAACGGACTTCTCGCGTTGACCCCTGTCCGGGCCGGTCCGGCGTCCTCGCCGGTGCCGCGTCGTCGCCGGTGCGCGGCGCGGTGAACCACACCCTGGCCAGCCGTCGGGGCGGGGCCAGCTCCACCCGCGCTTCCCCGGCCGCCGTGAGCTGGGTGCTCAGCCACCAACGGCTGTGGCAGACTTCCGGGCCCCAGCGGCCGAAAGGGAATGGGCGGCGACCTTGAGCGGTGTGGTCTCAGCCGATGATCCGGGCTGGGAGCCGGACGAGCACGTGCGGTTTGCCCGCTACCGCCGGGAATTCGGCACGGTGTCCGCCGAGGACGCAGCCGCCCTCGTCACTCGCGTGCTCACCGACCCCGATTCGGGGATGGCGAACAGCGCCGTATGCGAGTAGCTCGACCGACGGGCCGCAGAGCTACTCACGGACCCTGGCTATCCCTCCTGGTGCCAGGAGATGACCGACCCCGTGGCGGTGGACGACTTCTCCGCCCGGCGGCTGCGCGAGTGGACCTTGCTGCGGGCGATGACCTTGGGCGAACCGTGGAACGCCGCGACCCTGCTGGCGGCTCCAACTGGCTTCAGCTCCACACCGCAGAGAAGTCCTCGGCCGTGATCGCCCTGGAGACACTGGCCGAGGGCGGCCGCACCCGGCGCATCCGCAACGCCGCCAAGTCCCGCCTCCCGGCCCCCGGTCGCCCACGCCGGCCGAACCGGATCACCACGTAGCCATGGGGCGGCCAGCTCTCTGCGACTGGTCGGCTTCGGTGGTCGGCAGCCGCGCACCGATGGTCCGTACTTGCCAGAGCACTCGAGTGCTCCGCGAACCCGCCACGCCCGTCTCGCGCCCGCTCAGCGGCCGGCCAGCCGGCTGAGCGGGCGGGGACAACCCTACTGATCGTTTCAGAATCCGGCCGAGGTGGTCACTCGTCGTCGAGCCGTTGAAGGATCTGGTCGAAGTCGCCCTCGTCGAGCAGGCCCGTGATCACCTGGGTGATGTTGTCGATGCCCGGGTCCCGGACGATCAGACCGTCTGAACACCAGAAGTAGCGGCCACCCAGGGCTTCGCCACTTCGGGACCACGTCTCCATCAGCCGCTGGACCTCGGAGACGGTGAACACGGTCGCACTCCAGCGCGATCCGTCCGCCAACCGGACCTCGACGTCGATGTTGCACACCGCCTCCAGGTCTTCACCGGCGCTGGGCAGGAAGGACGCCTCGAAGCGGTCCGTACGAACCCGGTACCAGGGCCCGTCCCAGCACTGTTCGGCCGCCTCGGAGGGTGCGTTGTTGGTCATCGCGTGAGTATCCCGAGCCGACCGCTGAAACCTCAACCGGCTTCCTTCGGCAAGCTCCTCCTCCTACGGCGTAAAACCCCCGAGCCGTGGTCACGCGCTCCGACAAGCGTGCCTACGGCTTCCACGGCACCGTGACCGTGGCCTCGATCCGCCCCCGGCCCAATCCGTGATCAGTCAGCCGCAAGGTGACCGCGACCCCGAGGTCTCGTCAGGTCGATCACCGTGTTGCTCTCGCATCAGTTCGCCGCTGGACCGCTCCGCGCGGAGCACGGAGAAGAGCACGGAATCGTGCCACCGCCTGCCACGGCGCCGAGCACGGCACGCCCTCCAGTCGCAGGACCCCGTGAGAGCCGCGCACGGGCGGACGCCCGGAGGTGAACGGTGGCGAGTCGGAGCACGCCTCGGCAATCGTGAGAGCGGGTCCACTGCGCGGCGGTCTCGATTGTTGTCCCGCCGGCGCCGTGGATCTTCCCGGTACCACGCGCAGCGCGACTGACATCGCCCGTCCGTCCTTCGCTTCCCCTCCGACGTGCTCCACCTGGTCAAGTGGCGTGCCGAGGCCGACGACTGATCGGTGGCCTGGTGGATCCGCACTCTCGAGCACGGGCTCAAGCGGACGGCGCGACCGGGGACCACGCGCCGAACCACTGCTCGGCGCCCCACTCCTCGAACCGTTGCACCTCGGTGAACCCGAGCTTCGCCGCGAGGCGCATCGAGCGTTCGTTGGCGGTCTGGGTGCAGAGCACCACCGGCTCGCCGGGAAGCGCGTCGGCGAACCAGCCGAGCGCCGCCGCGCATGCCTCGGCGGCGTACCCGCGTCCCCATGCCTCTGGCAGGAACAGGTAGCCGAGCTCGGCCTCCCCGGCATGCGGACGGACTTGACTCCGATGTTCCCAGTCGCGCCGGTTGAGCTCGATGGTGCCGATCATCGCTCCGCCGAGCTCGATCACGAAAAGGCCGGGCCTCCGCCCGGGCATCTCGGGCACCGCGCTCTCGAGCTCATCGCGTGGTCGAGAGCCACCAATGTAGGTGCCCACCTCCGGCGAGGCGAACAGCTCGATGAACGCCGCACGGTCCCGGGCCTCGGACTGGCGGAGCACGAGCCGCTCGGTGCTGATCGGGGCAGGAGGCCAGGGGACAGGGTGCACTGTCATCTCATCCGACACGGAACGGTTCCTGATCCTCTCGACCACACGTTTCGACCTCGTACGACCATGGCAGGCAGCGACTTCTGACGTCACCGAACATCGAGACGCGCTCCGACGAGAACCAGTTGCATTCGCAGGGAAGATCCGCCGGACAGGGCCTGGCCCCGGCGCTTCCTTGCGGGTAGTCCCACCCACGTCGCCCAATTGACTGATCGTTTCGGAGTGGAGCCGGGGCGGCGGTCACTCGTCGTCGAGTCGCTGGAGAACCTGGGCGAGGTCACCGGAGTCAAGTTGGCCGACGAACACCTGAGTCATGTCGTCGATGCCGGGGTCCCGGACGAATCAGGCCGTCGGACCACCAGAAGTAGCGGCCGCCCAGCTCCCCGTCCGTCCGGACCCGCCCCCTCTGGCCACTGCGACGCGGCATGATGCGCGCGTCCACCGGCGGCCGATCTCCCCGGGCTCACGGCTGGCCGGGCTCGGCTCCGGAACCTGGCCGACCCTTCGGCCGACGCCACAGCGGGCGACCCTGGTGACCTGCGCCGCGTCCCCGGACGACAGAGCGGCAGTACAACCGCGCAACGGGCAGGCTCCCTTGATGGGTTCGGGCGCCCTGGGCTTCCTGAGGGAAGCAGACGGCGCTATTTTTGAACGCATTCAAAATACCGGGCACACCAGGGGGTACGACATGACAGAACCGCAGCTGCCAGGGCGCACCCGTCGCAGGCCATGGCCTCTCGTAGCTCTGGCCGGCGCCTCGTGGCTGCCACTTGCAGCGGGGGACCTGACCAAGAACCGGGGTGCCAATGGGGGCAGCATCGTTCTGTGCTGCCTGGCCATCGCTGTCACCGTGCTACCCCTGCCGTTGCCCGGCACCAGGGGGTTCCGCCGATCCTGTCTTGTCATCGGCTGGCTGCAGTTCGGCACCGAGATCGCATACTCCCTCCCGTTTCTCCTCATCCCGCTGCCGTTTGTCGTCGCCATCAGTCCAGCCGGCGTCCTACTGCTCCTCGCGGGCAGGAGAACCGGCGGCCGGGTCTGCACAACCATCGGAGCTCTGCTCGGCGCCGTTCCTTTCGTACTCTTCCTGACCCGGGGAGGTCCGGCCTGGCTCGGCTAGCAGCCGGCCCGGACCAGGGACCGCACCGTGGCGACGCGTCCTGGTCCGCATCGGATGCCGCCCGGGCCGGTCAAGCTCGCGGTTCTCGGTCACGCGCGTGGACTGCGCCGAGCCCCGCCGACAACGCCGGCGCCCAGCGGGAGCGATCCGGCCGGGGCCGGTTCCCACGCCCCGACGGGGATCAGTAGCCCGGCGGCTGGCCGCCGGCGGTGTGCGGATATCGGTTCGGGCGGGTAGCCGGTGATCTGCCAGGGCCACCGGGACGTCGGTGGCGAACGAGAAACTCTCGGCACCTGGTGCTGCGAGACTCACGTACTCGACCTGGAAGCGGCAGTCGACCTCGTCGACGCTTCGGTGCACGGGGCCGGGCACGCGCTGCCGCACTCCTGCCCGGCATCCACGTCGTCACCACCACCGACCTCGACGGAGGCGCGACCGCGGTTGCGCACGAGCGGGGCCTGACCGGGCTGGTGCGGTGCCGCCCGTCCGGACACGCGTTGTCGAGGTCCATCCGGGCCAAGCCCGAGCAACGCCGCAAGCCCTGACCCTTTGCTTTGCAAGGTGCCAGGGCCGTATCAGGGCTCTCAGGCCGTCATCATCGCGGCTGGCACGGGGGCGGTCAGCCCGGCGCGGGCATCCTGCATGGCGCTCAGCCGGCGCACGACCAGGATCGCCAGGACGGCAGCAGCGAGAGTGAAGGCGCTCTCCGCAATCTCCAGCACCAGCGAGGTCTGAACAGCCGCGACGTCGGCGTCGACGTCTCCGCTCGCCACGGTGGCAGCGCCCACGGACGCCGCGGTGATCCGATTGAGGATCAGCCCACCGATCCAGGCCGTCCACCAGGACGACAGCAGGCCCTGGGAGAGAATCTGCCGCTCACCGTAGGGGCCGGTGACAGGCGCGCTGGCCTGCCAGCAGTCCACCGTGATCCGCCACGGGAACCAGAGGCACACGATGGGCGTGAACCATGCGCCGATCACCCAGCCCTTGCCGTGCTGGTGGGTGCCCGGGGCAAAGAGCTCGGCGTTCTCGCGCACGCGGTAGAGCCAGATGATGAACAGGGCGGCCGTCGCGACCAGGACGGTCACCGAGAGCACGTTCAGAGCGTTTGAGAGTGCGAGCATGGTGTCGAGGGAATCGTCGGCCGTGTCGGTCGTGCCGTCCGCCAGCGCCCCGACCGACGAGTAGTCGAACATGTCCAGCACTGCCACGGCGAGCGCGAGCGCGCCGTTGACCCCCAGCAGAATCGAGGTTGCCGTCCCCAGCGATGCCGGTGACCGGTACGCACCGGCGCAGGCGAAGCACTGTCCGTCCGCTCCCAGGCTCGGACGCACCCTACAAACCAGACAGGACATCAGTCGGTGACCCTCACGTAGAACGCCGAGGTCAAGTCCCCGGGCGGGCATGACCCTAGCGCTGCCAACGCGCCGCCGCCACCAAGAAAGTCGCAGGCCAGAGGCCTTATTGTCAGATATCCGACACGTCCCCAACCGCTCGACTTTCGCTGATGTGGCGATCTTTGGATGAGGTTCATGCGCCGGCAGCGGCCAAGGCGCGGGTGACGGCGAGGATTTCGGCTTCGCTGGGCCGGCCTGCAGGGTTGGGCATATTGCGGGCGGCGATCATGACGCGGCGAAGCTTGGCGACCATGTCGGCAAGGGCGGGCTCGCGCTTGGTGGTGTACCAGGGCTGCTGCTCGCGGCGCTCGTCGAGGTCGGCGGGGTGGTGGCCGTGGAGCGCGTACCAGAGCACGGTGATCGTGCAGGCAGCCAGGCCGAAGGGCACGGCCCGCTCGACCGCGTGCGCGGTGCGGCTTTGCATCTGGCCTACCTGCCCGGCTGCCCACGCGCTCCCACCGCGTGCCAGCGACAGACCGGGGGACGAGGCCGAGCGTGAGCGACGACCCGCTGAAGCTGATGAGGCGGTTCGGCGTCACGGAGTCAACCGCCATGCGCTACATCGGCGCGGCCCACCCGGAACGGACCGCGAAGCTGCCCAGGTAGCCTGCCTGGTTCAGCCCTGGAGGGAGGCGAGCCAGGCGGTCAGCAGGCGGTTGACCTCCTCGGGGCGCTCCTGCTGGATCCAGTGCCCGCAGCCGTCCAGGACGTGCGAGGCGGCCAGGGCGGGCAGGGTGGCGGGGTGGGCGTCGATGGCGTCGGCCATCCAGGTCGTGGAGGCGTCCAGGGCGCCGCCGATGAACAGCGACGGCTGCTTGATCAAGGCTCCGCGGTGGGGGGCGAGGTCTTCCCAGTCGCGGTCCATGTTGCGGTAGCGGTTGAGGGCCCCGGTCAGGCCGGTGCGCTCGAACTCCCCGGCGTAGACGTCGAGGTCGTCCTCGCCCAGCCAGAAGGGCAGCTTGCCGGTGGGGAAGCGGTCGCGCAGCCGGCCGGAGTCGCGGGTCACGAAGTGCGGGTCGGGCTCGCCCTGGGCGGGCATGGTGTCGGCGGACAGGGCCGCGTAGAAGCCCGCGAGCCAGCCCCGGACGTCGGGCTCTATCTCCGCCTCGGCGCGGCCGGGCTCCTGGAAGTACGAGACGTAGAACTCCTGCTCCGGGCCGCCGATCTGGCCGAAGACGTCGGTGGGGCGGGGGCCACCGGGCGGCGTGTAGGGGACGCTCAGCAGGGCGACGGCGCGAAAGATCTCGGGGTGGATCAGGGCGGAGGTGGCCGCGATGTTGGAGCCCCAGTCGTGGCCGACGATCACCGCGCTCTCCTCGCCGAGGGCGCGCACGAGGGCGACGTTGTCCTCCACCAGGTCGAGCATCCGGTAGGCGTCCGTCGCGGCTGGCTTGAAGGAGCGGCCGTAGCCGCGCACGTCGAGCGCCACCGCCCGGTACCCGGCCGCGGCGAGGGCCGGGAGCTGGTTGCGCCAGGAGTACCAGGACTCGGGAAAGCCGTGGACGAGCAGGACCAGCGGGCCGGTGCCTTGTTCGACCAGGTGCAGGCGCCCGGCCGGCGCCTCGATGGTGCGGTGGCGAAGGTGGGCGGACGGCTCGGCGTGCATGGGCTTCTCCTCGGTTCACGGGCGGACGCGGGTACCCGTCGATCATGCGGCGCGGCAGCCGCCCGACGCGATCAGTCTTGCCAATCCGGCAAACTTGCAGGACAGGGTCGGGCGGCGTGGCCGGAGGGAGCGGGGCGAGGATGGCGGACGACGGCATAGCCGACACGCTGGCGGCGATGGGCCCCCGGCTGCGGGCCGCGCGCGAGCAGCGCGGCGCCACGCTCACCGGCATCAGCTGTGCGACCGGCATCTCGCTGAGCACGCTGTCGCGGATCGAGACCGGCCGGCGCAAGCCGACCCTGGAGGTGCTGCTGCAGCTGGCGAAGGAGTACGGCGTCTCCCTGGACGAGCTGGCCGGCACCGCACCCGCCGCCACGACCGGACCGCGCGCCCCGGTGCTGCAGCGCCTCGGCGACGACAAGGCGGTGCTGCCGCTGACCCGGTACGTGGGGGGCCTGCACGCCCATAAGCACGTCCTGCCCGCCGTCGAGGAGCCGCCGCCGCGTCATGATCGCCGCCCGCAATATGCCCAACCCTGCACGTCAACCCAGCAAGGCCGAAATCCTCGCCGTCACCCGCGCCTAGGCCGCCGCCGGCGCCTGACCCTCACTCGAAGATCGCTACATCAGCGAAAATCGAGCAACCGGGGCGCGGTTCGTTGTTGGGCTCAGTGCGACCAGTGGATGTCGTCGGTATTCGGGTCCAGGGTCGTGGTGGGGCGGGCGGAGTCCGGGGCGTATTCGACGCCGACGCCGCGGATGGACATGGTGAGGGTGAGAGTCTGATCGGGCCCGGGTGCGAGGGCGACGAAGACTCGGACTCCCTCGGGAGATTCGGCGTCGAAGTGGTAGTCCGGGCCCTCCTCCGGCGTGGACGGAGTCCAGATCCAGCCTTGCTGCCGGTAGCCGTGCCGGCGCCATTCGGCCGCGATGCCGTCCGCCAGCTCCTGGCGGTGGCTGGCGAGGATCCGGGTACGGGCGGTGAGCTGCCGGTCAACGAGGGACAGCTTGCTCGGATCGCCGTTCGGACGCGGCGCGTCGTGCTGGACGACGTAGCCGGTGTCGACCAGCACCAGGCCAGGGCTGAGACCGCCGACCGTGTCCTGGAGCGCCTGTTCGCTGCGCTCGCGGAACTCGCCCGCGGTGAGGCGGACGCGCTCGGGCCCGGCCTTCGGCGCGTAGGGGTCGTCGAGCCCGATGTACCACCACACACCCACGTTGAGCGCGTACACGGCGAGGAGCATACCGGCGAGGCCCACCACCGCGCCCAGGCACCCCTTCGCCAAGCCCTTGTCGAACACCCCGGCCCTCCCCGATTCTCTTCGAACAGTCACGGTAGGCGCCCCGCGCCGCCCGGCACCTGAGTACCCGTACTCAAACGAGTACCGGCGCTGTTGGCCGGACAGGCCACGGGCGTCCCCGTCCCCGGTGGCTGCGATCACGGGGAGAACGTGAGCAGATCGCCGGGCTGGCAGTCCAGCTCGCGGCAGATCGCGCTGAGCGTGCTGAAACGGATCGCCTTGGCGCGGTCGTTCTTCAGGATGGAGAGGTTGGCAACCGTCACGCCCACGCGTGCGGCCAGTTCGGCCAGCGTCATACCGCGCTCGTCCAGCAGACGGTCCAGCCGGCACACGATCTGGTGCGGCTCCTCCGGCGGCATCAGACCAACCCCTCGGTGTCAGCGCGCAGGCGGGTACCGGCCCGGAAAGCCCCTGCCGCGGCGCCGACGAGGAGCGCCAGGAACACCGGCTCGACCTCATAGGTCCTGGCGGGAGCAATCGCCTCCGCCACCGGCAACCCGCGGGCCAGGAGATTCGTGGTCATCATCTCCAGCAACGGGACGACGACCCCCATCAGCATGAGGACGACGGCGACGACGGTGAGGCGCCGCGTGTTCTCCGGCACGAAGAAGTCGCCGTCCCGGAACGTCCCGGCCACCCGCAGCAGCACCGCGAGTATCACGACGACCAGCACACCGCTCACGATCCCGGGCAGCGCCAGGAACAGGCGCTGCCCGAGACCCGGGTCACCGAAGGCCAACTCGACGTGGTCGGAACCCCGAAGCGTCACGACCCCGGACGAGACCCCGCCGGGCGACACGGCGGCGCCGGGCAGTTGCACGGACGCGTCGACCCGCACCTCACGCGCGTCCACCGGCCACAACGAGCCGACCACCCCCACGACCGGAATCACGACGCGGAACAACCCCACCACGACCAGCGCCACCCCCAGGGCCAGCTCCAGCACGTGCTCCGACACCCGCGTCCACCAGGACGTTCCGCTCATGGTCCCCGCCTTCCAACATCACTGACATATCGTTTCTCGATGTTATCGAAAAACGATATGTCAGTGTCAAGCGAGGTCCGAGCGGAATGGGTCACCGCCGCCGGCTCATGGGCTTCGGGCCTCCTGCGGCAACGCCGGCGGTCGACATCCTCCGTGGGCCGACGCGGCTCCTCGTTGCTGCCTGCACCCGAGCCTGACGAATGGATGCGCCGCCTCGGCACGCTCCCGCGGATCCACCAGCCCGGACAGCGCGACTGTGCAACGTTAGCCACGACGTGCTCGGCGTGCTCGGCGTGCTCGTGGCCAGGGTCACCGGCCAGTCGTTCGGGACCTTCCTGCGCGAACGCATCCTCGATCCGCTGGGCATGAAGGACACGGGCTTCCACACGATCAAGCCGAACCAGACGGGGCCGGCATCGGGGTGGCCTACGTTGTGATCGCGCCAGCCGGCCGGCACGGGTCCACTCGGCCCGGGCACACCTGCGCCCGGGCCGAAGGGGGAATCGGGGACAGGGCGGGCCCGTCAAGCAGCGAGGGCAGGTAGGCGTACTCGACGATCGTGAACTCCCCGGCCGCCCCCGACGTCCACCACCCGCTGATGCAGCGGCCCGAAGACGTGGTCGTCGTCGTCCTTGATCACCATCTTCCCTGCATCGCCGGGGAAGACGCTGAGGATCCCCCCGAACCACATCGGGGTCGGCCGGCCCGCCAGGATGTCGGCGAAACGGCGGTGGAGAGCGAAAAACGGCGTCACCGTTCCTGATCGCGGCCGGTGACGATCAAACCCCCTGCCTGGGTGGCCGGTTCGCTGCTGACGACACGTCAAGACGATCCGCGACCCTCAGCGGTAGGCCCGTCGTCAGCGCGTCGAGGCATCCTCGGTGCACTCGTCGAGCAGTAGTGCAGCGACCGCCTCCGGGGCCTCATGCATGGCGTCGTGGCCGGTTGGGAGGTCGTGGACCTGCCACTTGGGATCGGCTTGCAGTCGGGTACGGAGTTCGGCGAACGGCGTCCGGTCCTCCCATCCTGAGCAGTAGACGAACTCCCGGCGGGGCACCCGGGCGAGCGCGCCCGTGAGCCGGATCGTCTGCAAGAACGAGGCCAGGGGATGGGGACGGCGGCGGGGATCGCCGCCGTCCGGCGGTCGGACGGCGTAGCCGGTGGTCGCGGCGCCGGCAGCGAACACCTCCCGGTAGCGGTCTGTCGTCGACGACCAGCACGACTCGCCGTCGCGCGGTACGTAGGCGTCGAGATGCACCAGACGCGAGACCCGGCCGTCGGCTCGATCGGCGGCTGCGGCGATCACCATGCCGCCGTAACTGTGGCCGACGAGCGTCGCGCTGGTGATGTGGGCGCGATCGAGGAGCCGCAGGACGTCGTCGGCGTGCGTGTCGAGGTTGGCGCTCGCGACCGTCGCGTTGTCATCGCCCGGCCGCAGACCGGTCAGGGTCAGGGCGTGAACGGCATGACCGGCACGCTCCAGCAGCGGAACCACCGCCTCGAACGCCCAGGAGCCGTGCCAACCGCCGGGCACGAGGACGAACGTCGCCATGCGATTCTCCTTCTCTCGATCCGCGGCATCGAGGCACGCTGCCTCGATGCCAGGCGGGTCCGGTCGGGTGGCCTGCGCGACCGACCGCTCCGGATGGAAGAAGTGTCACCAGATCAGGGTGTGGCGTGCTACCCGTAGGATGCCAACTGATGCCTGTTCGCCGCCAACCTCGCCTGCACACCGGTGTGACGTCCCATGTGTGGCCGTCCGGCGGGCGCCACCTCTGGCCGTCCGGCGAAACCAGCGCAGCACAGTCGCACGCACGGGGGCACCTGGTATACGCAGCCGGCGGCGTCCTGGCGGTTCACACCGAGCACGGCACGTCGATCGTTCCCGCCAACCGGGTCGCCTGGACCCCCACCGGGTTCACGCACTACCACCGCGCCCACGGCGACACCGACATGCGGATCGTCTTTCTCACGCCATCCCTCGCGCGGCTCCTACCCGACCATCCCGCCGTCTTCCTGGCCTCCGGCCTCGCCCGCGAGGTCCTGCTCGCCCTGACCGGCCCCCGCAACTACGACGACGCGTCCGGCTACAGCCGCTCCGCGCACTCTCGCCTCCTCCGCGTCCTCGTCGACGAACTCCGCGAAGCACACGAACAGCCACTGCACCTGCCGGAGCCACGGGACGACCGACTGCAGGCCATCGCCCGGATGCTGTACGAGAAGCCGGCGGACAACGCCACGCTGGCCGAACTCGGGAAGACGATCGGAGCCAGCACCCGAACCCTCAGCCGACTGCTGCGCAGCGAACTCGGCATGACCTTCTATGAGTGGCGCACGCAGCTACGCATCTACCACGCTCTCGTGCTCCTCACCGACGGCCACGACACCATCCAAACCGCCCACGCCTGCGGATGGGCCAACCCCAGCAGCTTCATCGCGGCGTTCACCAGCATCATCGGAACGACCCCGGGCCGCTACCGAACCGGTCGCCAGACCACCGCCCACGCATCTCGACTCCCGACGGTGGTCAAGTCCTCGGGGTGATGCGTGCTCCCACCCGCGACGACAGTGGCCGGCGACCGGACGATGCCCGGCGCAGGCCGCCGTGAGGGCCCTCGCCCCGTGTGAGCTCCCGGATCCCGCGAATTCCCACCAGTTGGCAGGAATTCGCGGGATTCGCTGTCAGAGACGGAATGAACGGGCCGACAGATATCCGGCCGCCTCCCCGGCGGGCCACTGAACCCGGACCTGTGAGGTCAGTGTGGCCAGTGTGCTTGTCGGGGCGAGCGCGGGAAGGCGCCGACGTGGCCGTGACCACCGGCAGGATCCGCTCTGACCGGGCCGAGCCCACCCCTGACGCAGGCGGCCGCGGCGCTCAGACCGCGAAGCCGGTGATCCTATGCGGCGTCACCCGGACGATGAGCCGGAGCACCTCGTCCGGCTCGGCCGGCGGGTCCTCGCCGAGGTACTTCTGGGAGAGCCTGCGCGGCAGCGACTTCTCCTGGTCCTCGATCAGTTCGACAGTGCCTCGGATGTCCACGGAGTGGTACGGGTTCTCGGTGTCGAAGACGGTGAGGCTGACCCGTGGGTCCCGGGCGAGGTTGCGTGCCTTCCGGCGCCCCGCCGTGGTGGAGAACAGCACCGCGTCCCCGTCCCGCGCGATCCAGACCACCGAGGTCTGCGGCCCGCCGTCCCGATTCAGCGTCGCGACGGTGGCGAAGTTCCTCCCGTCCAGCAGCTCGCGCGTCTCCTCGTTGAAGGTCACTGACACAGCCTCACCCTTCGCCTGGCATTCATGAGTTCACTCCTTGCACAGAACAGATGCGAGAGCTGATTCCTTCCCCCGCCGCAGGATCGAGGGGCCGGTCCTTGACAGCCGTACCACCGCGATCTCGCTGGTTCGGGGGCGATAAGAAGCCGAGTGCGGCCGGCGGTGATCACCGTGTGCGTGGACAAAGGAAGATCAGGCGGTGGCCCCAGCCACACCGTGGAAGGCGTGCGCCGGCGTTCGACGTTCGAGGAATCGATGGGGCCGGCCAGGACCTGTCCGGGGAGAGCATGCTCACCTTTCTCGGAACGCCCGTGCCGGACGACGGCACGGGCCACGCCCCGCCGTACGAGGACGCCCGGCGGATACTCTTCGGCGACGTGCCCGAGGCCGATGCCGACCGGGCCGTGGCCCGGCCGCGCCCGCAGAGCGTCCGGCCCTTCACGAGCGGGTGACCACGGCAGGATGGCGCACCGTGGGCCGGTGGACCAATCCCCGTGGCGAGAACGAACCGCCGGTCAGAGCCCCGCCTCGGCCGCCGACCTCCTTCTCAGGAACTCCTTCGCCGCCTCGACCGCCTCCCTGTTGAGTTCCTCGACGGGGGCTCCCCAGGTCCCCTCCCAGCCGTCCAGGCGGTGCGCGCAGTGGACCAGTGGTTCCAGCTCCTCGGGATAGCCGAGGTCATCGGCGATCTCGGCCCGGATGAGGTGGGTGCCGGTGGCGGGATCGAGGGATCCGTCGGCGATCTGGCCGGCGACCCAGTGGGCCATCGCCCATCGTGCGGCCCGAGGGTCAGCCGGCGGGCAGAAGAGCAGTCCCAACTCCCCCAGCACCTGGTCGAAGAGCGCCGGCGCTTCGGGCTCCTCGCTCCGGAGGAGACCGGCCAGCACAGCGAGGGAGGGGCTCTCGACCCCGGCAATCAGCGCGTTCAGCCCTGCCTGGACGAGCCGGTCGGACCCGACGTGCCTGCCGAATGCCCTCTCTCGCGCGATGTGGCTCAGCCGCTTGAGGGCGTCGTCGTGGTTCACCGGAGTCTTCTCGATCGGCATCGGGGAGAAGAAGGCTCGCACATCGGCCGCCGCTGCTGCCATCCAGTTCCCACCTGATCGGTGATCAGAATATGGAGGGCTCTTTGCGCAGAACGGGAAGCCCGCGCGACCGAACGGCCGGCGGTTGAGCCTCTCGATCCACTTGGCAGGCCTTCCAACGGCACCCAGGTTCAGCCGTTCGGTCGGCCATGGAGACCGTTGACCCCTGGCAAAGGGCAGGCCGGAGACTCCCGTCCGCGTCGGCGGCGGCCTTTGCCGGTCCCAGGAGGACGACGACCTGGTCGGCGCAGACGACGGGTGCGTTCCTCCCTGGGAGGCGCTGTACCGTACCGCTCCGGTGATCGATGCGTGCAACCCGTTCGGCGGAGCGGGAGTACTCACGGGTGGAGAGGCGCCGCTCCTGCCGTTCATCCCCTGCACGACCTAGGAGAAACCATGACCCAGGCACGGACCACAAAGCTCGCCGCGGCCGCCGCGGCCGCCGCCGCGTTGGCCGGCCTCACCCTGAGCACATCCGCCAGCGCCGACTCCGCCGCCGCGGCCACCGCCGATCCGCTCGCCTCGGCGATCGCCGCCGCGAAAGCCTCGGCCGCCGCCGCACCCGTCACGCCGAAGATCTCGCCCACCACCGCACCCCTCGCCTCGGGGCCGGCCGCCGCGCCGCTCTCGCAGACCGTGGGCAGTGGCGTGCTGAACGGCGCCGCCTGGTCGGTGACGCTGACCTACTACCCCACCATCCCCACCGACTTCGCACCCGGCGAGAAGACCACCGGCGGCCTGGTATGCCTACGCACCACCTTCAACGACCGGGCCACCAGCCCCTACGGCGACTGCACCGGCGTCAAGAACCCCACCGACACCAGCCCCAGCGGCCTCTACGGCCAGCAAAACCTCCCCAACGGCGCCAGCCTCTTCCTCGCCCAGCCTCCCGCCAAAGTCGCCGACGCCACCATGACCTTCAGCAACGCCACACCCACCACCGCCACCACCGCCACCATCCCCGGCACCACCTTCACCGCCTACGCCATCCCCATCCCCGCGACCTCCCACCCGAACACCCTCGACGAGTACGACACCCACCACCACACCGTCGGCCACCAGAACCTCTGACGGTCCGAGGGAACCACCGCCCGGGAGCTGCTGCGAAGCCCCCACGGTGGGCAGCCGCCCGTTGGACCCAAGAAGCCCGTTGGCCCCCCTGCGGATTCCGGGAAAGGTCGGGCCGGAGACGCCCTCAGAAAGAGGCGCAGCCCCAGGTCAGCGCGTGTCCATACTCGTTTGGAGTGCCCCCGGGCCGGCGATGACTTCCCGGCCTTGGGTAGTGAGCAGGCATGCCGGGGCGGTTCCGGGACGGGAGCCGGTCACGACCCTGTGTGTGACAGGTGCGCGGGTGGCACGGCGGCCCCCCTGTGCCTGAGGTTGACGGCCGAAGCCTTGGCCAGTGCCACGGGGTTCAGGAATCGCAGCGGGCCTATCAGGCGGGATGCGAAGCGATACATGTGCCGCGCCATCGATTCATCACGCGCGGCGGCCGAGAACATGAGCCGCTCCAAGGGATTGAACGGACGGCCCTTGGCGAAGTCGGCGGCCAGGTACTGGTGACCGCGCAGCCGGCGCCGGTGCGTGCGGGCGTACACCGCGAGCGACCTGTCGAGGTCACCCCGACCGGTTGCGGCCGAGGCGACCGTCTCGGCCAACCATTGCGCGGACTGCAGGGCCCAACCGCATCCCACTCCCCACAGGGGGTCGCCGGTCAGGGCGGCGTCGCCGATCAACGCGACACCCGGGGCGGTCGGCTTGCGGCTGTGAAGCGGGTAGTCGACGGTGCCGATGATCTTCGTGATGCGCTCGGCGGAGTCCACGGGCGGTGCCTCGGGCAGGGCGCGGACGAATTCGAGGAAGCTGCCCTCCAGGTCTTCCCGGAAGGCCGGCAGCCGTCGCTTGTCCGGGAGCACCGCGATGACCGTCACCCCGTCGTCGTTGGGAAACGCGTACGCCATGTCGGGCTCGAGGAACCAGGTCTGACCGATTCCGCCGTGCAGCGGAAGATCGCGGAAGTGCGCGAGATAGCCGAACCGCGCGTTCTCGTGCAGCCGAGCAGGCACTCCGGCGAACTTCGCCACGGCCGAGTCCTTGCCATCGGCGCCGACCACCAGCCGGGCCCGGATCTCACGCTCGCCCTTCTGCGTCGACGCGCGCACCCCCACGGTTCGCCCGGCTTCACGGACCAGCCCGGTGACCTGGTGACCGGGGAACAGATCGACACCAGGGGTCTGCGCCGCACGGGACCTGATCAACGGGTCGAGGGTGCTGCGCCGAATGTTGTACGCGTACGGCAGTTCGGGGCCCGCCGGCGCCGCCCTCGGCTCGATCCACCCCCAGCGGGTGTACCAGCGGGCTTCGTTGCGGACGGCTCCCGCCTCCTCGAGAGCGGAGACGAGGCCGAGTTCGTCCAGCACCGGGTACGCGCCGGCTTGGAGGGAGTGGGTGCAGAGCACCTTGTACGCGTCCGGGTCCGACCGGCGTTCCAGCAGTGCGACGCGGACACCGCGTCGAGCGAGCAGGATCGCCGCGGCGCTGCCGGCGAGGCTGGCGCCGCTGATGACGACGTCGTAGTCGTATCCCGCGCTCTCAGGCTTGGTCATGCGCTGATCGCTCCCTTCGGGGTGTGGTGCCGTTCGTGGGAGTGGTGCACTGCCAGTGCTGTCAGGAACATGAACAGTTGTCAAGAGTGATGGATCGGATGATGTGCGATCAGGCCGCCGTCGCCTCCCTCCGCGTGTTCGGCCCGGGCGCCACCCCTCGAACCCCGCGGCCCTCTGCTACAGGGTGACAAGCAGCTTGGTACCCGGCACCAACTTCCGGTTGACGGACGTGGACTGGACGAACACGGTGTACGACGGGTTGTCACCCGGCTTCACGGTGACCTCCGACTCCGGCAGGCCGAGGAGCCGGCGGGCCGCCGGGCCCGAGAACACCCTGCCCGTCATCCGGCCGGTGGCAGGGTCCTTCTCCGCCACGGCGAGCTGCTTGCCGCCCTGGATCTTCTCGCGCTTGGACAGCTCGTAGAAGGCGCAGCCGCTCTTGTACGCGTGCCCGGCGCTGGTGACGAAGTCGCGGATCGGCATCTGCTGGTCGACCGGGATCAGGATGTACTTGCCGGTGTCCAGGGCGTCAAGATTGGCCTTCACCTCGGCCGTGTTCAGGTCCTGGCCCATGGCGAACAGGTTCCTGGTGCCACGCACGCCCTGTTCACGGCCCCGCAGGAAGCTCGTGGCAGCGGCCTTGACGGTGCCGATGGCCTCCTCGACGCCCTTGCTGGAATCCGCGTCCCAGATCGCGATGTTGCCCGCCGGGAAGCCGTACTCCTGAGCGGTGCGCTTGGCCAGGGAGTTCGGGACCAGGATCGCCGAGGTCCAGTGGTCGGGAAGGTCGTCCATGGCACCCTGGATCCGGTCCATCCAGCTGCGCAGCACCGCGGTGCCCTTGCCACCGGCCATGCGGGTGTGCATCTGGCCGCTCTCCGAACAGCCCGAGGCGTTCTCCTCGCCGTCGGTGACGACGACCTGGAGGAAGGAGTGCTCCCCGTACCCCTCCCAGATGTTCTTCAGGTCGTCGACGGACTTCACGGCCGCCTCGATCAGCGCCGTCGCACCGTTGTCGACCGCGTAGAGGCCCCGCAGGGACGGCAGGTGCTTGACGTCCATGTCCCAGACCAGGTTCTGCACCTCGTGATCGAAGGCGTAGAGGCTGATGCGGGTCTCGTGGCCGAGCCGGTCGGACTCCTCCTGAAGGCCCTTCACGAACTCGTCCACCACGCGGACGAGCTGCGCCTCGTGCTGGCGCATCGAGCCGGACTTGTCGACCACGAGCGAAACGTGGTTGACCTTGTGCTTGATCCTGTTCACCGACATGCCTCTGCCCCTGTTCCAACGCCCTTTTCGACGCCTTTCCGGCGCCCCTCCAACGTTGATCCCACACTACGAGGCGGCACTGACAGACGGTCCGACCTGGGATTTCATGGGCCCCGTGACCGGTTTCGGAGTCTGACGCAGGGAGGTGGTTGCCGGGTTCGGCGGGGCAGCGCCGACAGGGTGCAGCTGATCTCCGGGGCCTGGTCAGGTCGACCAGGGAAGGCCTCGCGGCCCGGCGGTGCGAGCGGCCCGTCCGGGATCGTCACGTGGGCCACCGAGTCCAGTTCGACCGGTGCCGGACGGACGCTCGCGTCGTTGACCAGTGTCGCGAGCTCGCCGACTGCCTGGTAGGCCGCCTCGTCCCGCTCGGTGTGCAGGTACGCCAGGACGTCCGTGGCGGGCACGGTCGACACGCTGCCGGGGCAGGGCCGGCGCAGCGGTACGGGAGCGCGGAGCCGCTGGACAGCGGGCGCGGAGGGTGGAACTGTTCCCGCTCCGCCTGTCCCCCCGAGGCCGGGACGCTCGGCAGGCGGGCCCGACTCCCATGCGGTGTACACCTGTTGACGTATTTCCCGCCGAGGTCATCCGTGACCGTTGACCGCCGTGCCTCCCGACGGTTTGGCTCTCCTGAAGCCCGCCGCCGGGAGGGAGCCCGGCCGGGCGATCACAGGGGGGAAGGACAGACCTCATGGCACGCAGCACCCGTACCACCCGCAACCGGTGGCCGGCCGTCGGTGGCAGCATCCTCGCGACCGCCGCCGTCCTCGCCGCGTCCGCCGCACCCGCCCAGGCCGACCCGGCACCGCGCGGCACCGTCCAGGTCAGCGTCGGGCTGAACGGCGCCGTGCCGGACAACCAGTCACGGAGCCGGGGGATCAGCGCCGACGGCCGCTACGCCCTGTTCACCTCGTGGGCCACGAACCTGGTGGCCCAGCCCGCGAAGAGCGGACGCGACGCCTATGTCCGCGACCTGCGGACCGGCCGCACCGAGCGGATCAACCTGTCCGACGACGGCGCCGTGCTGGACGGCTTCACCGACTACGTCGCGATCAACGCCGACGGCCGGTACGTCGCCTTCGACAGCGACTCCGCGAACGTGGTGCCCGGCATGCAGGTCCAGGGGCGCGACGAGGTGTACATCCGCGACCGGCGGACCGGCCGCACGGAGCTGGTCAGCGGTGGGCCCACCAGCACCGACACCGACCGGTTCCACGCCTCGTACGCGCCCTCGGTCAGCGCGAACGGCCGCTACGTGGCCTTCGTCTCCAGCCGGACCGACCTCGTCCCCGGCCCCCAGGGCGGCGACCCGTCGCTGGCCAGGCCCTACACCTGGGACTACAACATCTACGTCACCGACCGCTGGAGCGGGAAGACCCGGCTGGTGACCCGCGGCGTCGACGGCAAGCCGGGCGACGGCATGTCCCTCAACCCGACGATCAGCGCGGACGGCCGCACCATCGGCTTCACCTCCTTCGCCGGCAACCTGCTGCCCGCCGAGCAGACCCCCGCCCTCGCCGCCCCGGCTGCCGAGGGCGCCGCCGCCGACGTGGAGCCGGCCCCGGGCATCGCCGCGGCCGTGCCCCGCAGCGCCCGGACGAGCCTGGTCCAGCCGGACCTGGCCCGGCCGACGACCGGCGCCTACTACACGTACGACGTGGACTCCGGCCGCATCGCCGCCGCGAGCCTCGACCTCGACGGCAAGCTCGGCTACGCGAGCTTCGACGCGACGATCAGCCCCGACGGGCGGCGCGCGATCTACGCTCTGCCCGAGCCCGGCGGGTCGACCAACGGCCACCGGTACCACACAGTGCTGTACGTCCGGGACCTCAGGAAGGGCATCGTGACGAAGATCAGCGGCGGCCTGCCCGGGACCACCTCGGTCGGCTCCTCCGACCACGGCCGGATCACCGCCGACAACCGCTGGGTCTACTTCTCCTCCGCCGCCGACAACCTGGTGGCGGGCCCGCAGCGCCAGGGCTGGGACGTCTACCGCCAGGACCTGAAGACCGGCCGCACCGAGCGGATCGCCACCGCGCCGGACGGTTCGCTCGGCAACGGCTCCTCGATCGACCCGGTCGTGGACGCCCACGGCGACACGGTGGTGTTCGGCTCGACCAGCGGAAACCTGCTCGCCGGCACCGGCGGCCCGGCGACCGCCGACTACCAGGTCTTCGCCCGCGCCACCGGGAACCACGGCGACGGCGACGACGACCAGGGCCAGGACGACGACTGACCGGAAGCGCTGGTCGCACCGCGAACTGCGAACCGCGAGGCGCGAGGCGATGCGCGCACGGGAGCGGGAGGGCGGGGCGGTGGTCGGCGGGCCGTGCGGTGGGGCGAATCGATCCGCCCCGCCGCACGGCGGATGCGTTCACGTCTCCCCGATCCTGGCATAGCGTTCACCGTCAACCCGGTGCAACGATCGGGCACCTGTCATTGCGTTAGAAGCGAGACGATTGCAACGATATTAACGCCGTGGCCTGCATCAACAGTGTTTCCATGCAACTGTCTCGTTGCGTGAAGCCTGAAGGCAACGTAGCGTTTCCACCGTCAGAAACAGCGGCAGCGGGTCGTGGGCCGGTGCCCCGGGCGGCGTGCCCTCCGGTCTCGCAGACCGACGGGCGTGCGGTGCGCGGGTGGGTCATCAGCGGGGGGATCATGGAGACAGTGCAGAGCCGGCAGCAGGTGGCACCCGGAGCCGTCACGGCCTTCGCCCGCTTCGTCCTCTTCGGCGGTTCGGTGGGGCTGGCTTCCAGCTTCGCCGTGACGGCCCTCGCCTCCTGGATTCCCTGGATCCTGGCCAACGCCCTGATCACCGTGGTCTCCACGCTCCTCGCCACCGAGCTGCACGCCCGCTTCACCTTCGGCGCGGGCGGGCGCGCGACGTGGCACCAGCACGCCCAGTCGGCCGGGTCGGCGGCAGCGGCGTACGCGGTGACCTGCCTGGCGATGCTCGTCCTGCAGCAGGTGGCGGCGGCGCCCGGTGCGTTGCTTCAACAGGCCGTGTACCTGACGGCCTCCGCACTCGCCGGCGTCGCGCGCTTCGCGGTGCTGCGCCTGGTCGTCTTCACGCGGAGCCGCTCGCAGGCCGCGGCCACCGTCCGCCATGCCCCTCCCGTGCACGCGACCGTTGCCCTCACCCCGGCTCCGACCGGCCCCGGGGCACTCTGCCACGCAGCCTGAACGTTTCCCCAGGTCAGACATGGGCGCATCCGGTCTTCGCAGGGAGCCTGCCGGTGTCGAGCGCGGCGCCCCGCCCGGGCTGATCCGACGACACCCGGGCAACACGCCGGTTGCTTGCGGTGACGAGACCTCGTGCAACCAGCCTGTGGGACAGTTCCGGGGCCGTGAGCGTCCTGAGCACCAGACCCGGCCACGGCCACCACGCATGATGGAGCCCGATCGTGCCTGTCGTCCGAACTGCCGTCATTCTCCTCGGCCTCCCGGCAGGGCAGCCGCTGAACCTTCCCGGCCACGCCACGAGACAACCGGCCCGAGTACTCGGGGCTCGGCCCGAGCCTGAACGCGACGACCGCGCCGGGCCATGGGTGGATCCACGTGCACACCTACGATCCGGCCACCGCGGGCGCCGCCGAGTTCACCCTGCGCAGCCGGCACTGGCTCGTCCGGGACACCGCTCTGCCTCCGCAGGCGCTGGAAGTGCTGACCCCCGGCGGGCGGAACTACGTCATCGAGTACCGGGAGAACGCCGACTGGGACCAAGGCCAGGGCACGCCGGCGCTGATCGTCGCGCAGGGCCGCGGCAGTACCGGTGATGCGCACTACCCCGGTACCTTCGCGACGACGTCCCTGGCGCTGCGCCGTCTGCCGATCGCTTTCGGGTCGTGGGGCGGCGTCTACAACGGTCCGGGTTTCGGCATGGAGGTGATCGCCCGGTCCCCTGCCGATCACAGGGTCAGCGAGCCGGTCGCCGGGGGTCAGGTCCGGCCAGGGCGGCCAAGTGCCGGGGTGCCTTGACAACCAAGGTAATTAGCCGCCATATTACCTGCATGACGAGGGATGGGGTCGACGACGAGGTACCCACGCTGGACCAGGCCAGGCGGCAGGTCGAGCACTACGGCCTGGAGACCGATCCGCAGGCGGTACTCGTCGCCGTACGACTGATCTCGGCGGGCGCGCGGGTCGGCCGGGCGGCCGAGGCGCACTTCGCCAGGTTCGGCTTGTCGACGGGGCGCTACCGCCTGCTCGCCGACCTCGAAGCCCACGGCGGAGAGAAGTCCCCTTCACGCCTTGCGGCAGACCTCGACGTCTCCCGGGCCACGATCACCGGCCTGCTGGACGGCCTTGAGCGCGAGGGCCTGATCGCCCGGCGCCCGTCCGCGGAGGACGGACGCGGCACGGTGGCCGTTCTGACGGCGCGCGGTGCGCAGCGCCTTCGCGACATGGCGCCCGAGCACTTCGGGCGACTGGAGGCGATGGTGGGCGGGCTCAGCGTCGAGGAGCGCGCGGTGTTCCTCGATCTGCTCGCGCGCGTGGTGCGCGGCAGTGCGGCCCTGGCCGCCGACTGACCCGGTTCCCGGTCGTCCCTGGCCCCGCCCTCCGGGCAGGGCCTTTTTCACGAACATATAGTTAGCCACCTAATTTCTTTGGCCGGTAAGTCCACCGGCCACCCCGCAGCAACCCTTCGCTTTCCTCACGCTGACGAGAAAGAGGCCCCATGCCCGCAATGAAGGACAGAGCCGGCCGAAGCCGGGCGGCGTCCCGGCCGTTCATCCTGTGGCGCGAGGTACTGACCGCCTACGCCGCCCCCGCGCTGATGGCCGGCACCGCCGGGGTCGTCACCGGGCAGCGGGACCTGGCGGTTGCGGCGTGCACCTCCATCGCCGGCACCTCCGCCGTGGTGGCGTTCCTGGTCGGCGCCTGGCTGGGGCACGGCGGGCAGCCGCGGCGGTGGACCACCGCCGTACCGCGCGTCGCCCTGACCGCCGTACTCGTGGTCACCGCCGCCGGCGCAGCGGCCCTGCTGGGGTGGGTCGCCGCCCGATGGCTGCCCGCCCACACCCCGGCCCCGGCCGGCCCCTGGCTGGAACGCCTGCGCATCGACCTGCCCGTCTCCGCGGCCCTCGCCACCACCATCGTCACCCTGCGCTGGCGCAGCATCATCACCACCACCACCACCGCATCCCGGCCATAGCCCACCGCGGCACCGGACCTGCCCGACTGCCCGTCCGCCTGCCCGACTGGCCGACTGGCCGACTGCCCGTCCGCCTGCCCGACTGCCCGCCCCGCGGGCCCGGGCCCGGCCGGGTCCACCCCGGCGGCACCCGCCGCCGGGAACCCACCAGGAAACCCACCAGGAAGTGAGAACACCGATGATCGTTGTCATGGGAGCGACCGGAGCCACCGGGAACGCCCTTCTCCACAGCCTCCTCGCACTCGGCGAACCCGTTCGCGCGCTGACCCGTGCCCCGCAGCGGCCGCTGCCCGGTCTTACCGGCGCACACCGTCCGCCTGTCGAGGTCCGGTACGCCGACGCCGCCGACCCCCACTCGCTGCGCGCCGCCTTCGAGGGCGCGAGCGGGCTCTTCCTCGCCATGGCCAACAGCCCCGCCCAGGTCGAACTCGAAACCCGCGTCATCGACATCGCCGCCCACTCCGGCATCGGGCACATCGTCAAGATCTCCGCGCCCGCAGCCGAACCCGACTCCCCCGTCGCCATATCCCGCGGACACCACGCCGTCGAGGACCACCTGCGCGCCTCAGGGCTCACCCACACCGTCCTGCGCCCCTACGCGTTCATGCAGAACCTCCTGCGGCCGGCGCCCACCCTCGCCCAGGGCATCATCCTCGGCACGATGGGCGACGCGCCCTGCAACTACGTCGACTGCCGCGACATCGGCGACGTCGCCGCCGCCGCGCTCACCAGGCCCGACATCGCCGGCGGCACGTACACCCTCACCGGCCCGGAAGCCGTATCCCACCCCGAACTCGCCTCCCGGCTGTCCGCCCTGACCGGCAGGGAGATCCGCTACGTCGACCTCGGCCCGAACGAACTGCGCGACAACCTCGTCCACCACGCCCACCTGCCGACCTGGCTCGCCGACCACGTGACGGAGATCCAGCAACTCGCCGTCGCCCGGCCCGAGACCCCCACCACCACCGTCGCCGACATCCTCGGCCGCCCGCCCCGCACCCTGGACGCCTTCCTGCGCGAACACGGCGACCACTTCCGCCGACAGGGCCGATGACCGACCCCGGCAACACGACCGCCGCCGGCGGCCGCCGGCGACTTCCACGGCCGAGCCGGACGCTTGGCCCGGCCGGTCCATCGGGTGTCGTCGGCGTCAGAGCGATGACTGCGCGGGCCGAAGCCCCTGAAGGAGCAGTCCGACCAATCGGCGGGGGTCGTAGCGCGGGTCGCTGTCGCGTCCGATGCAGAGGTTGCCGATGCCGCGCATCAGTTCGTAGGCCTGGATGCCCGGGCCGATCTCGCCGGCGTCGACCGCGGCGTCGAGCAGCTGAGCGCAGACGGGTACCAGGCGGTCGAGGAAGTAGGTGTGCAGCGCCAGGAACCCACTGCTGTCCGACTGCATCGCGTTGGCGAGTCCGTGCTTCGTGACCAGGAAGTCGACGAAGAGGTCGGCCCACTGCCGCAGTGCCGCGAGGGGGGAGCCCGAGCCGGCCAGCAGCGTCGGGCCGGCTTCGGCGCAGGCCTCGACCTGGTGGCGGTAGACGGCGACGACGAGGTCCGCCCGCGTTGGGAAGTGCCGGTAGATCGTCCCAAGACCGACGCCCGCCCTGGCCGCGATCTCACGGATCGGGGCGTCGACGCCGGAGGTGACGAAGACCTCGGCAGCGGCGGCAAGCAGCGTCTGCTGGTTGCGCAGCGCGTCGGCCCGCCTGCTTCGGGCGGGCACCTCACCGGACGGGCTGGAACTGGGCACCACGCTCTCCTCCCATGACAGTTGACGAAGCGGAACATTGTTCCGTACATTAAGCGGAACAATGTTCCGACTCTACCGCAGGTGAAGCCGGACACTCCCGCCCGCCTCGACCGCCGCCGGCCCGATGGGACCGGCAGCAGAGGCCGCTGAAGGGACACGTGCATCATGAGCGAGTCTTCCCACGCCGCCGACATCCTCGGCCCGCCCACTCCGGTCCTGTCGGTCAGTCCGGTCGTACTGCCGGCTCCCGGCCGGGCCGTCGATCTGCAGGTGCGGGTCTCCGCGCCGGTGACCGGGAGCGACCTACCGGTCGTCCTCCTCTCGCACGGTCAGGGCCACTCGAACAACCTCTCCTCGCTGAACGGCTACGCGCCCCTCGTCAACTTCTGGGCGGCGCACGGCTTCGCCGTCATCCAGCCCACCCATCTGAGCTCCAGCACGCTGAGTCTGGATCCCGGGACCCCGGGGGCTCCGATGTACTGGCGCTCGCGGGCCGAGGACATGCGGCACATCCTCGACCGGCTCGACGCGATCGAGGCGGCCGTCCCGCAGCTCCTCGGGCGCCTGGACCACAGCAGGGTCGCGGTGGCCGGGCACTCCATGGGCGGACACACCGCGAGCCTGCTGCTGGGCGCGCGGCTCACCGACCCGCACGACGGAACGGTGGTGGACCTGGCCGAGCCCCGGATCAAGGCGGGTGTCCTGCTCGCCGCGCCCGGCAGGGGCGGCGACGCGCTCACCACGTTCGTGGCCGAGAACTACCCCTTCTTCTCGACCACGGACTTCTCCGGGATGACGACGCCCACCCTCGTGGTCGCCGGCGACAAGGACGCCTCCGACCACCTGACGGTCCGCGGCCCGCAATGGCACACCGATCCGTACGTCCTCTCCCCCGGCCCCAAGTCCCTGCTCACCCTCTTCGACGCGGAGCACGGGCTCGGCGGGGTCTCCGGATACGACGTCGCCGAGACCACGGACGAGAGCCCGGAGCGGGTCGCAGTGGTCCAGCGGCTCACCTGGGCCTTCCTCCGCACCGCGTTCCGCCCCGGGGATCCCGCGTGGCAGACGGCGCGTGACGCGCTCACGGCCGGCCCCGACCCACTCGGGCGGGTCGACTCCAAGTAGGAGGCCGTGCGGCTCGGGCAGGAGGACCGCGCAGCCGGTCCGGCCGGACGACGAGGTCCGCGTCCGCTCACGCGCTCGGCCCGGCGTCGTTGCCGGAGACGGAATCGGACCCGGCGTCGGCCGAGGGCTCGGCGAGCGCCAGCTGGACCACCGTGGACGGGTCCCGGCGGCGGACCAGGACGCCGCGGCCGGGCGGGCGCTGCGCCGCGCGCTCGTTGCCGATCAGCACGCCCTCGCGCGGGTCGCCGGAGAGCACCAGCCCGGCGGCGCCGAGTTCACGGATGCGGGCCAGCAGGGTCTCGGTGAGCGCCTGGCGGCCCGCTCCCGAGACCCGGCGGGCGATCACCAGGTGCAGACCGATCTCGCGGGCCTGCGGGAGGTAGTCGGCGAGCGGGGCGAGCGGCGAGTGGCGGTCGAGCTCGGAGTCGCCCGGGTCGTTGAGACGCAGTTCGAGGCGGGCCGAGAAGGCGTCGCGCAGCGCCATCCGCAGGTCGGCCCAGCGGTTGGCGGTGAGCACGATGTGCACACCGACGCCGAGGCCGCGGCCGGCGATGTCGAGCAGGACGGCGTCCAGGCCGTCGAGTTCGCTGCGGGCCGCGCCCCAGTTGTCGACCAGGAGGAGGAGGTCGGCGGCGCGGGTGCCCTCGGGCAGCTCGCCCGCGTCCCGGCGGCGGCGGAACTCGGCGACCGCGTCGATGCCCAGCTCCCGGAAGAGCCGTTCGCGTTCGGTGATCAGCTGACCGACCTCGGCGACCGCGCGCCGCACCCGCTCCTCGTCGTGCCGGCCCGCGACGCCGCTGACGTGCGGGGCCCGCTCGAAGGCCTGCAGCGTGCCACCGCCGAAGTCCAGGCAGAGGAACTGGAGTCGATCCGGCGTGTGGCGCCCCGGAAGGACGGTTGAGCAGACCGGACTCCCGTCAGGCTGGTCACCCCAGGGCCTGCCCCTCCGGCGTCACCCCGGCTGGACGTCGGAGCCTCCGCGTAGCGGCGCCAGCTCTCGGCTGAGCCTGAGGACGTTGCCGACGACCCGGGGGTCGGCGGATCCGCGGAAGGCGGGCACGGGGTGGGTCCGGGGGCCGATGAGCAGGCCGGTCTGCCCGTCGAGCGACGGGTCGGTGGCGGCGCGGACGGACGGCCGGGCGGCAACGGACGCCGGGCCGGCGGTGGAGCGCCGGAAGGTGCGGCGAACCAGCGGCCAGAGCAGGCGCAGCCCCGGGGAGACGATGGTCGGTGAGGTCATGGTGCCGTCGGTCATGTCGGTCGCGGCGCCGCCGGGGTCGGCGGCGAAGACCGTGACGCCGGTGCCGCGCAGGCGCTCGGCCAGCTCCAGGGTGTAGGCGAGGTTGGCGAGCTTGGCCCGCCCGTACCAGTGGAAGGCGTAGTAGCCGCCCGGCGGCTCGACGGCGTCGAAGGTGCGCTTGGCGACCTTGATCGCACCGGAGGTGACGTTGACGATCCGGCTGGGCCCGCCGGCCCGGAGCTGATCGAGCAGCAGCTCGGTCAGCAGGTACGGGGAGAGGTGGTTGACAGCGAACGAGGCCTCGATCCCGTCGACCGTCTGCTGCCGCTGCGCGAACATCGCGCCGACGTTGTTGACCAGCACCTTCAGCGGTCCCTCGGCCGCCAGGTGCGCGGCGAGCGCCCGTACGTCGTCGAGCGATGCGAGGTCGGCGGCCAGGAACCGCGGGGCGGCTCCCGTCGCGACCGCCGCGATCCGCTCGAGAGCGCGGGCGCCGCGCTCGGCGTTTCGGCCGACCACCGTGACGTCGAGCCCGCGCGCCGCGAGTCCGATCGCGGTCTCAAGGCCGATGCCCCCGGTCCCCGCCGTCACCACTGCCCGTTGGCCCACCGCTCTGCCCTCCGTCATTCCGCATCCGGATAGCTATCCGTTTCGATGGCGGCACGCTAGCACAAGCGGATAGCTATCCGGTCAGCTGGGAGCGCACTGGCCCGTCGGGCGTCCTCGGTACCGGTCCGCACCGATGCCGATGCCGATGCCGACGTGATGCGTTCCGACGTGATGCGCGTGCCGCCGTCAGCGCGGCGGGCGCAGGCCCCCGAGAAGGACGTCGAGGTAGAGCTCTCGGCGCGCGGGGTCGCAGTCACCGGAGCGCACGGCATGCTCGACGCCGCAGAGCAGGCGGCGCACGTCGTCCGCCTCGACGCCGGCCCGGACGACGCCGGCCAGGCGGGCACGGTCCAAGAGGTCCGCGACCGCCCGGTCCAGCTCGGCCTTCATCGCCGAGGTCTGCTCCTCGGCATCGCTCGCGGACTCCAGGACGGCGGCGAAACCGGCATCGTCCAGCGCGCGGTCGAGCGTGAAGCGCAGCAGGCGGTGCAGGCCCGCGAGCGCGTCCTCGGCCACGGCCGCCGCCTGCGCCTCGCCGACCAGCTCCCGGAAGCGCTCCGCCGACAGCGCCTCCACCAGCGCATGGCGGTTGGGGAAGTGCCGGTACACGGTTCCGACACCCACGCCGGCGAGCCGGGCGATGGTGTTCAGCTGGAGCGAGTCGTCACCGGCGGCCACCTGCTCGCGGGCGACCTGCAACACCCGGGCACGATTGCGCGCGGCATCCGCCCGCAGCACTGGTCCCTGCCCGGCTCTCGGTGTCACGACCCCAGCATAGAGGGCCGCGTTCCACGGCCTCCGAGGTCAGCCCGACCTCGTGGCCCACGCCCGGGCGCCCGTGCGGCGGTTGACGGTTCCGCGCGGGCCGGTGTCGCGCAGCGGGCTTCGGCGGGAGCGCCCTCGGGTCAGCCGGGAGAACCGGACCAGATGACGTTCTTGCGCTGCAGTCCGGAGCTGTGGTTGAACTCGACGGAGAACCGGTCGGCCGCGTCGTTCGGCAGGGCGTACGCAGACAGGCCGGTGGCCTGCTGGCCGGGAGCGAGAGAGCCGGTGAGGATCTTCAACCGTCCGCTTCCGTCGATCAGCAGGTAGACGGGGTTGCCCTTGGCGTCCTTGACGGAGGGCATCCCGGACCCGTAGAGCGAGATCTCCTCCGACCCGGTGTTGACGACGGTGATCTTCACCTGGATGACCGTGGCGTTCTTGGGGGCCTCGAACACGGTTGTGCTCGGAACGTACGGCTCCGGCTCGGCCATCGTGACCTTCAGCCCGTCCCCGTACGTGTAGGACTGGCCGAACGACAGGCGCCGGGCCCTCTCGTCCGCAGCCTCCTTCTCCCGCTCGGCCTCGATCCTCTTCCGCTCGGCGTCGATCCGCTCCTTCTCCTTCGCCGCCCGCTCCTTCGCTGCCTCGATCGCAGCCTCGGCGCGAGCGCGCGCGGCGTCCTCCTCCGCCTGCCGCTCCTTGTTGACCGCCTGCACCTTTGCCACGACGAGCACCCCGGTGCCGGCCGAGACCAGCAGGCCGGAAACACCCAGGATCACGCCCGCGAGCGCCATCGCCCGGTTGGTCGCCAGCCCCTTGCGCGCGTGGCCCAGCCCGACGACACCGAAGACCACGGCCAGCAGCGCCGGCAGCCAGGACAGCCAGAACAGGATGACGCCCAGGCTGAGAACGACACCGACGATCCCGAGCACCATGGCCGCGATGCCCACGCCGTTGCGAGGCTGCGGCGCCGGCGCCAGGTACGGCGGCCAGTACGGCACACCCGGGCGCTCGCCCGGGGCCGTGGCCATGGTCGGGACCGGGACCGGGACCGCGACCGGGACTGGGGTCGGGACCGAGACCGGATGCGTGGCCGTGGCAGGAGTCGTGGCCCCACCCTGCCCCGGAGCCCCGCCCCGGCCCTCACCCTGACGCGGGCTCGGCGGTGCCCACGGGTTGGTGTCGGCCGGTCCCTCGGCGGGCTGCGGGCTGTCGGGCGGGGCAGGAATGGTCATGCGAAATCCTTCAAGCACGTTGAGATGACGAGCGGATGTTCAGCCCGACGCCGAAGTCTGTTCTGATCCCCCCGGCGACAGCGACCCGATATCCGGGAAGCAGTCACCGGCCCAGGCCGGACCCGCACATCGACACCCTGGGACGGGGCACCGACAGGGTCGGCGGGTGATCAACATACAGGCGCCCGGTGGCAGCCCCGCCGTCGCGGTCCGGACCCGGGCCGGGCCCGGCCGCGCGGGCCGGCTCCCGCCCCGGGCGAGGACGTCCAGGACTGCGCGATCGGCAAGCACGGCCCACCCCGCGTCAGCTGCCCGGCGCTCTGGCGCGCCCGGCGGATAATGGCCGGGGCCGCGGGCCGGCTGGGCCGGCGGCACCGATCGACGGAGAGGCAGAGAACGGATGACCCTGGAAGAAGGCCGGCGCGTCAGGTTGGCCGAGGAGCTCGGGATCGGTGACGCGGTCGCCGGGGAGCCCGGGGCCGTCGTCGGGTTCCTCTCGCTGGGAGCCGGGATCGAGGGCACCGTCGAGCGGGTGGACGGGGAACTCCCGGAGAGCGAGGAGGTCCGCGAGTACCAACGACTCAAAGCGCTCTTCGAGGACTACGGGCACACCATGCCGGAGGCGAGCCGGAAGCGGCTGGAGGCGGAGATCGCCGCGCTGGAGCCGGAGTGGGCCGCGTACCGGGAGCAGGGGAGGCGGGTGACGGTCCGGGTCCGGCTGGACAACGGCTTCGTCCTCGACGGGGCGCACCAGGACATCCTCACCCCGCTGTGAAGGAGGACGTCCCGCAGGGGCGGCAGACCCGGGCCTCGGCTCCCGGTCATTCAGCGCCGACAGCGTTCAGCTGTCCAGGGGCGGCCAGACGCGTGGACGTCCGTGAGGGCGGCCTACTGCGCCGCCGCAGTCACCGGCGTGCCAGCACGTCCTGGGCCTTCTTCAACTGTGCCGCCCGTTTGCCGAGGACCTCGTCAAGGGCCTTCTTGTTCTTCTGTATCAGCTCATGTTGATACGCGGTCTCAACGGCGTTCCAGACCGCGACCAGGCCGGTCTCCCGCTTGCATGCCACGTCGGCCCCGGCGATCTCCTTCTCGGCATCGGACGCCCCGGCCTCGGAGATTCCGTCGATGTTCAGAGGGTCCGGCTGGGCGTGCCCGGAACGGGTCATGCAGGCGGACCAGCTCCTGATCGCGGCCACCACCCGGTCATCCTTGCGGGACAGCTCGAACGACGCCACGTTGATCTCCCGCACGACCTGGTCGTTCGCCGGATAGTCCCTCGTGCCGGTGATCTGCAGGGCTGCCGCGCTGTTGCAGCCGATGGCCGGGGAACCACCGGGCCCCGGCCCACCGTCCGGCGTTCCCGCCAGGGCGTCCAGTTGCTCCTGGGTGAGCGGCGGATCCGCCTGCGCCGGCTGCGACGGCGGGTGATACCCGCCGGCCGCCGCCTCGGCCGAGTCGATGAGGCCGTATCGCCGGTCGTTGCGACCGGTGTCGGCGGGGGCCGGCGCAGCCGGCGCCGGAGGCATCGGGATTCCGGCCCCGGCCATGCATTCACCGGTCAGCAGTCTCAGCGACCGCAGCAGTGTCTGATGCTCCTGCGGGTCGAGGAAATAGGGGTCCAACGGGAGTTCCGGGATCCGGCCGTCGGCGATCGCCGGGAACTGACTGACGGCCGGGGGCGGCACCTCCAGGGTGGCAGGCAACGGCTCCTGACCATCACGGTTCGCTGCGCAGCCGCCGATGCCGGCTCCGACGCCGAGGGCGATCGCCGCACACAGAGCGGGATGGGCGTAACGACTGACATGTGTCCGCAAGACTCGCACCTCGGGCGTGGCGTGGTCGGAGTGTTCCCCGGAGCCGGGGGCGGGGGGGGGGGGGGGGGGGGGGGGGGGGGGGGGGGGGCACCCCCCCCCCCCCCTGGGGGGTTTTGGGGGGGGGGGGGGGGTTTTT
>NZ_JBVINN010000007.1:44957-220622 GCF_055579305.1 Kitasatospora sp. NPDC032757
GACGTGGTGCAAAAAAAACCGACTCGTGGGGGGGGGTGGGTGGGGGTTTCCCGCAGGGGGGGGGGGGGGGGGAGCCCCCCTTCCCGGGGGGGCCCCCCCCCTCCACACTCCGCGTCAGTTGAACTTCTTGAAGGACGCGTTCTCGTTCTTCGTCTTGACGAGGTTCCTGCCGGTGCAGGCGGGGATCTCGTCGTAGACACCGGCCCAGTTGCTCTCGAAGTAGGAGCGGACCCACCCGCTGCAGTTCCCCGGACGCTGGTACGCGGCGGACGCGGCGTGGTTCTTCACCCGAAGGCCGGAGCCTGCACCGCTTCCGAGGACGAAGTACGCCGTGTCCCCGGGTGCGTTGTCGATGTTGGAGTAGCCGTCGAAGTAGCTCATGTCCCAGCCCCGCACGGCACCGTTCTGACCGCTGTTGTAGAAGTAGCAGAATGCCTGGGTCGCCGGCGCCACGACCAGGCAGCGCGACGAGGGGGGATCGGCGTGTGCCGCCGGAGCGAGAGCAACGAACGATGTCGCCGCGGCGGAGAGGGCGACTACAGCCGCACGTACGCGCATGTGGTGCCTTTCTGATGGGGGTTCGGTGCCGGGCCCGGGAGTCCGGCGGGTTCCCTCACGGGGCCCGACAACCGAAGAACCGGCGGAGGTCCCACCGTGCGACAGTCTTGATTGTCCATCAACAAAGAACCGGCCGAGGACCAGGTGAGCGGCGGACAACCCGGATTGGCCGCGGACAGAGCAGGGGCACGGGGCGGACACTGCCGGCCCCGCAGGGGCAGCCGAAGCGAGCGGCTGAGCAGGCCGGCTGCGCTCCCCCCGGCCGGTCCCGTTCGACGTGCTCGTCCCCGGGCGATCCGCGGCGCGCCGGCGCGCTCGCGCCGCGGCGGGCCGGCGGTCGCCCTGCCGGCGCAGACGGACCGGCCAGGCAATTGTCCGGGGCCCGGACCGCCCGCGACGGACAATCCCGCCGGCCGTGGCAGGGGCCGTCCCGATCGCCCCCTGAGACAGACCGGCCGAGGCATCCCGCACGTCGCGGCGCCCGCCTGCCACACCGGGCCGGCCAGGAGCCCCGAGGCGTCCCGCTCCCACCCGCCGTCCGCGGCGCCTTCCGGGACATCACCGTGCCGCTGCGGCGGATCTCGCGCTACCTGCCGGACGGCACCCTCGACGCCTCGTTCGGCACCGGCGGAACCCTGCCGGGCATCGTCGTCACCCCGGTCGCGGCCGGCGACGCCCTCGACCTCGCGGAAGCCGTCGCACTCGACCGGCACGGCAGGATCGTGGCCGGCGGATCGGCCGACACCGGTGGCCCGTTCGACCTCGCGCTCGCCCGCTACACCCCGGACGGCTCCCTGGACACCACCTTCGGCGCCGGCGGCACGGTGCTGACCGACGTCGGGCCCGGCACCACCGACGACGACCTCGAAGGCCTGGTCATCCAGCCCGACGGACGGATCCTCGTCGGCGGCAGCGCCGCCGCCACCGAGTTCCTCGTCGACAGCAACTTCCTGGTCGGCCGTTACCTGGAGAACGGCACACCCGACCCCGGGTTCGGCACCGACGGCTTCACCCTCACCCCGACCGGCACCGCCGACGGCGACAACGAGATCTACGACATCGCCCTGGCCGGTCACGACGGGCTGATCGCCGCCGGCGAGTGCGACCGCACCACCACCGGCCGCGACGTCTGCGTGGCCCGCTACCGACTCGACTGACACCACCCCGGAATGCCGAAACAGCCGGCGGTCGAGGACTCCCGGCCCCGGCGCGAGGGGTGTCGCGGGCCGACGCGAAAACCGACGGAATCGGGGACCTCGGGGCCGCCGGGAACGGTGTCGTACGCGGCTTCGCCGGGCCCGCGGCCGCGATCCGGCGGCAGTTCGCGACCCCGGGGCCGACTGCCTGCGGACAGGCGCGCACACGGCCGTCCACGCCCTCGGAAAACCTGTCCTGACCTGGTGTTTTCCCGGGATTCGCCTAAGCTGGGGGGCTCTGCCGGACACCTTCGGAGGGGACATCGTGAGCAAGGAAGTCACCGGGTACGACGCCAGCCGGATCCAGGTGTTGGAGGGGAGGGAAGCGGTTCGGAAGCGGCCCGGGATGTACATCGGCTCCACCAGTGAACGTGGCCTGCAGAACCTGGTGTTCGAGGTCACCGGCCGGGCGGTGAACGACGTCCTGGCAGGCCGCGCCGGCCGCGTCGACACCACCCTCACACCCGACGGCGGTGTGCGCGTCAGCGATGACGGACCGGGCATCCCCGTCGAGGACTCCGCGGACGCCGGGGACGCCCGGGACGCCCGGGGCTCCGGCGGCCCCGGCCTCGAAACCCTGCTGACCCGCATGCCCACCGGAACGGCACCCGGCGGCCGCCACGACGTGACGCTCGGCTACTACGGCATGGCCCCCTTCGTCGCCAACGTCCTGTCGAGCCGTCTGACGGCCGAGGTGCGCCGCGAAGGAGTGCGCTGGGTCCAGGAGTACGCGCGCGGTGTCGCGCTCACCCCGCTCGCGCAGGCAGGGCCGGCGACCCGAAGCGGGACCACCCTCGCCTTCTGGCCCGACCCCGACATCTTCGGAACGGTGCAGTGCTCGTTCGACGGCCTGGCGGAGCGCTACCGGGAACTGGCCTTCCTGAACCGGGGCCTGGACATCTCGCTGACCGACGGGCGCCGCCCGGCCGGGTCCCGCTCGGTGCGGTTCCGGTTCTCGGGCGGGGTGCGGGACTTCGTCGCCTTCCTCGACGAGCAGGCGGAGGGGCCCGTTCACCCGGACATCCTCGGCTTCGAGCGGGAGGAGCCGCGGATGGCCGGGACGATGGAGGTTGCCCTGCGGTGGTGCGGCTCCCGACAGGAACGGGTCCACAGCTTCGCCAACTGCTGGCCCACCCCCGCCGGGGGCACCCACACGATGGGCTTGCGCGACGGACTGGCGGCCGCAGTCAACGCCTACGCGCGGGAGCGGCGCCTGCTGACGCCGGCGGACCCCGATCTCAGCACCGACCGGATCGGCGAGGGCCTGACCGCGGTCGTGTCGGTGAAGCTGGACCATCCCGAGTTCGAGGGCGCCATGCGTGACCGGCTGGGCAACACCGCTGTGCGTGCCTGCGTCGGACAGACCGTCCAAGAACACCTCGGCCAGTGGCTGGAGGGGCACCCGGAGGAGGCCGCGGCCGTCATCGGCCGGATCACCCAGGGCGCCCGCCGGGACTGACCGGCAACAGACTGCCCTGCCGGTTCCGGCAACGGAGCCGGCAGGGCAGTCTGCCCCGTACGGGCCGGATCGGCACCCTCGGCCCGGTCCTCAACGCCCTCGGCCTGGCCCTCGACGCCCTCGCACTCCTCGACGCCGGTCTTCGGCCGGCGACCGGTGTCTCATCCGCGCTCGCGGAGGTACGCCTCCAGCTCCGCGGCCCCGGTCAGCATCGCCCGCCCGCGGGCGGACAGCCGGCCGTGCCAGTCGGACAGTGCGGCCTCCAGCGGTTCCAGCCCGCCGGCCGCCCGCACCTGGGCGATCAGCGGGGCGATCTGTTCCAGCAGGTAGCCGCCCCGCCTCAGCTGGTGAGCCAGCCGGGCGTCCCGTACGTCGGCCTCGTCGTAGACGCGGTAGCCGGTCTGCGGGTCACGGCGCGGGCGCACCAGCCCGGCGTTCTCCCATGTGCGCAGCGTCGCGGGCCGGACGCCGAGCTTCCCAGCCAGCGGGCCGATGAACGTGCCTCCGGGCCCGGACACCGCGATGGGCCCGGACAGCCTGACCGGCCCGGGCCCCGCACCGGTCTCGGGCGCCGCACCGGTCTCGGGCGCCGTGGTGGGTTTCAGGTCGCGGAGGGCGCTCTCCACGGCCTGGAGGGTCCGCCGGTCGTCGAGGAGCTGGGCGTGACTCTCGTCGATGAGGCGCAACGCCCCGTCGACCGCGCCCTGGTTGACGGCCCGCATGATCGACGTCGCCGTCTGGTGGCCGTGGCCGGGCACCAGGGCGAGAAACGCACGCAGGGCTCCCGCGTGCAGCGAGGTGTAGGTGCGGTAGCCGTGGGGTGTGCGGTCGGCGGCCGGAAGGATGCCGGCCGCCTCGTAGTTCCTGACCGCCTGCGTGGACAGGCCGTGCCCGCGCGCCAGATCAACCGGCCTCAGTCGCCCACCCGTTTGAAGGTTTCTCCCCATGGGAGCGACGATATCGCGGCAAAGTCTCAATCGAGGGTTCAACGATAGCGTTGAAGGCATGGCTACTGACATCAAGGACGTCACCCATGCCGTCGACGCCGCCTCCGTCATGAGGCTGCTCCCGGCCCGGCCCCGGCTGCTCGCCCTGGGCGAGCCCACCCACGGCGAGGACGCGCTGCTCGACCTGCGCAACGAGCTCTTCCGGCAGCTCGTCGAGCAGGAGGGCTACCGGACGATCGCGATCGAGAGCGACTGCATGATGGGCCTGGTCGTGGACGACCACGTCACATCGGGCACGGGCACCCTCGACGAGGTCATGGCGCACGGATTCAGCCACGAGTGGGGTGCTTCCGCGGCCAACCGCGAACTCGTGCGCTGGGCACGGGCGTACAACGAAGGCCGGCCCGCGTCCGAACGGCTCCGCTTCGCCGGCGTCGACGGCCCCCTGGAGATCACCGGCGCCGCGAGCCCCCGGCAGGCCCTCACCGCCCTCCACGGCTACCTCGCGGCCCGGGTGGACGCGAAGCTGCTCCCCTGCACCGCGACAACACTCGACCGCCTGCTCGGCGCCGACGACCGCTGGACCGACCCCGCCGCGATGACGGACCCGGCCCGGTCCGTGGGGCAGTCGGCCGAGGCCGGTCGACTGCGGCTGCTCGCCGACGATCTGGTGGCGCTGCTCGACACGCAGACGCCGCACCTGGTCACGGCGGACTCGCCGGACGCGTGGGACCGGGCCCGCCTGTACGGGCGCACCGCCACCGGTCTGCTGCGCTACCACCACTGGATGGCCGACACCTCACCGGCCCGCATGACCAGGCTGGTGGGCCTGCGGGACCAGATGATGGCCCACAACCTCCTCGCCCTCGCCGACCGTGGCCCGACACTCGTCCACGCCCACAACTCCCACCTCCAGCGGGAGAAGAGCTCGGTGCGGATGGGCGGGGTCCGTCTGGAGTGGTGGAGCGCCGGCGCGCTGGTGAACGCCCGGCTCGGCCAGGAGTACGCCTTCGTGGCCACGGCCCTGGGCACGATCCGCCACCGGGGAGTGGACACCCCGCCGCCGGAGACGGTCGAGGGACTCCTGTACGCACTCCCGCAGGACCGCTGCGTCGTCGACGCCCCGCGGCTGGCCGCCGCCCTCGGCGACACGCGGCCCGCGCCCCGCGTCTCCCCCTGGTTCGGCTACGCCCCGCTCGACCCGGCCCACCTCGCGAGCATTGACGGCATGGTGTTCGCCAAGGACATCGCCCAGAGCTAGCACCTCCAGCGGTCCGAGGCCGATGGCCGTCCGGATGCCGGTGGACGCCGCCCACCCGGTGTCAGCCGCCGGCACCGCGACGGCCGCCGTTGCCGCGGCCGGCGGGCGGGCGTGGCCGGCTCAGCGGCGGCTTCCGCGCTGGATGTAGGCGGCGGCACCTACAACGGTCAGGCAGGCGGCCGTCGTGGTGGAGGTGACGGTGCGGGGTTCCTGGACCATCCAGGTCAGTACCTGTCCGTCGAGGGTGATCCGAGGCCCCAGCGCCAGCATGAGCAGGGCCCAGCCGATGGAGGGGACCCAGGCCGCGTGGGCCCCGAGCGCCACCGCGGTGAGGGCGGTCAACGCGGTGAGCGCCAGGACGGCCTCCACGAGGTTGCCCCAGGGCACGGCGCGCGCCGGTTGACCGGCGATCAGGTGGACGGCGGCGAGCAGACCGAGGAGGACCGCGCCGAGCAGCGTCAGATGGACGGCGCGGATCAGCCGCCAGGGGACGGGTGTGCCGCGTTCCAGTTCCTCGTCCGGGCCGGCGAGAGTACGCGCGGTGGCGGCGACGCCCAGCACGACGGCGATCAGGCCGACCATGCGAGACGTCGTCGGGTCGTCCGTCAGGTACCCGGCCCAGGTGAGCCCGGCCGCGGCGAGATAGGCCAGTACGGTCGCCGGGATCCCCCGGCTGCGCAGGTGCAGCACGATGCCGCGAAGATCCCCGGTCATCGGCCCGCTCCCTGTCCCATGACGACGGCCAGCGCGTCCCCGCAGGTCAGTCCGGCCCTCCTGCCGTCCCCGATCCGCTGACGGCGCTCCTCGGCAGGCAGCGCGCGCAGCGTTTCGTACGCCGTGCGGGCCGCGGGGCTCAGCTTGTCGGTGGGGGTGTCGAGAAGCAGCGCGGTGATCGCACCGGAGGCGTCGCTCGCGCGGGTCCGTTCCTGGTCCCCGGCATAGCAGCCGATGTCGACCGTGGCGTTGTGGACCAGCAGGGTGAGGACTGTGGCCGGGTCCCACCGGATGCCGCCCTCCTGGGTCCGGTACGGGAGCTGGAGGCGGACCGTGTCGAGATCCGCGGCGGCCGCCGTCCTGCCGTCGTCGAGCATCCAGCTCACCGGGTCCTCCTGCACCCTCGTCGGGCCGCCCGGCACGTCGGCGAAGGCGTCGAGCACCTTCTGGGCGGGAGCCATGAGATCGGGCAGCGTGTTGCTGTGCACCTTGGTGACGCAGATCCGGCCGTCGTGCGGTGCACAGACCAGGGCGGTGGCCTGCGGGGCGGGGACGATCGCGCCCGATGGCGCCACCAGCGTCCCGAGGACCACGCCGGCCACGGCCGGCGTCAGGGCCAGCGCCCGGGCTCGCGTGTTGACCGCGGCGGCCAGCAGCACGCCGGTGGCGCCGAGGGAGGCGAACCAGATGCCCTGGGCCGCGGACAACGAGGGCAGCAGCCGGTGGAAGTCGTCCGTCACCGGCAGCATCGGGAGCACGGTGTCCACCAGACGGTTGGCCGGCCGGCCGTCCCGTGCCTGGCTCACCGTCAGGATCAGGAACAGCACCACCGCGCCCAGCGGCGCCGCGACCGGCGCCGGCACCGCACGTCCGATGCCCAGCCCGAGCAGGGCGACGGCGGCGACGGCGACAAGTCCCACCGCCAGGCCCAGCGGCCACGCACCGTCGCTGAAGGTCGCGTGCCCGCTGACCACGACCGCTGCCCATCCGACCACCGCCGCCACGGCGAGCACCGCCGTACCGACGATGACCAGGAAGGCGGGCAGCAACCGGACCGAGCGCGGCCGTGGCGTGGCGGCGAACAGCTCGGAGACCTCTCCGCGCTGCTCACGCCCGCCGTGCCAGATCGCGGCGGCCAGCACCACCGGCAGCCCGATCCAGGCGGTCCCCCGCATCGAGTAGACCAAAGGGGTCCAGCTGGCCGCCCATTGCTGGACGTCCATCCAGAGGAAGACCCGGGTCAGGGCGGCCAGCACCAGGAACAACGCCAGGGCGACCGAGCGCTTCGCCTCCAGGCGCACCATTCGGAACATCGCAGTCTCCAGTAGTCGGGTGGATCAGGACGTGCAGGGGGGTCGGAAGGGGATCGGGCCGCGCCGCCTATCCCCGGGCGCCGACCTTGCCCTCGCGGTGCCGGCGCAGGAGGGCGGAGTAGCCGCGCTCGAAGTCGCTGTCGCCCGGGTCGGCGTCGGTGCCCGCGGCACGGAGGTGGTCGATGTGACCCGCGAAGACCGTGCTGCCCTCGTCCATCAGCACGACGCCGGCGCAGGCGGCGCCGACGTCCTCGACGAGGTGGGTGGAGACCAGGACGCAGGACTGGGCGCCGATGTCGCGCAGCAGGGCGCGGAACTCCATGCGCTGGGCGGGGTCCAGGCCCACGGTGGGCTCGTCGAGCAGCAGGATGTCGGGGTCGTTGACGATCGCCTGGGCGATGCCGGCCCGGCGCAGCATGCCGCCGGAGAGCGAGCCCATGCGGTCATCGGCCCGGCCGGTCAGGTCGACCCGGTCGATGGCGTGCTGCACCGCGTCGGCGGCCCTGCGGCGGGGCACCTCCTTGAGCCAGGCCATGTACTCGACGAACTCGCGCACCGTGAAGCGCCGGTAGTGCCCGAAAGCCTGCGGCAGGTAGCCCAGTCGGCGGCGGAGTTCGCGCAGTTCGCCACGGCTGCGACGGGCGCTGCCCAGGAGTTCCAGGTCGCCGCTGTGCGGGTGGAGAACGGTGGCGAGCGTCCGGATCAGGGTGGTCTTGCCCGCCCCGTTGGGACCGAGCAGGCCGTGCACACCGGTGCCCAGGCTCAGGTCGATCCCGTCGACCGCGGCGCGGCGGCCCCGCCGCACGGTCAGCCCGTGGGCCTGGATGTGGTGGGCGTAACCGGTGGGGGCCAGCTCGCTCGCGGTACCGATTCCGGGCATGGCGTATCTCCTCGCTGTGCGGGTGAAGGACGGATGTGAGTGAAGGACGGTATGAGTGACGGGCGGCGTCGGTGACGGGCGGCGCGGCTGAAGGAGTGCGCGCTGTTCAGCGGCGCGCAGCACTCAGCGGCGCGCGGTGCTCAGCGGCGCGCGCGGTTCAGCGGTGGCGCGCGCGGGCCTCGCGGGGGTGCAGATAGGCCGTGCGGCACAGGACGACGGCGACGCCCAGGACCGCGGTCGCCGCGGCCCATCCCGGGGCCGTGGACTCCTGCAGGTAGGACGGAACGGTTCCGCCCTCGACGGCGGGGACGACCACGAACAGGGCCCAGACGGCGCCCAGCGCGGTGGCGGCGCGCTGGATGCCCAGCACGCTCCCCAGCGCCAGGCTTGCGCAGGTCAGCGCGAGGGCCGGCAGGAGGACCAGCGCGGATGCGGTGCCGGTGAGCCAGCCGGCGGCTGCCAGCGCCGGGATCACGAGGGTCAGCACGGCCAGGGTGCGCCGCAGGACGAGGCCGAGCCCTGCCCTGGGGGTCGTGGCGATCAGCTCGTGGACCGGGTCGGAGTGCGGGCCCCAGCTCACGGCCACTCCCAGCAGCGGCATCGCCGGGGCCAGCAGCTGGAGGGTCGGGGAGTTCCGCGCGACGGCCGATGACAGGACGAGGGCGCCGAGAACGACGAGGACGACAGCCGCGGCCCACGGTCCGAGCGCCGGGGCCGCCCACCGGGCCAGTCCGCGCCGTACCCGTCGCCACCGTCGGCGGCGAACCGGCGCCAGCGTCGCCGACAGGCGCCCGTGCACCTGCTCCATCAGCGCGGTGTCGCCCGGGCAGTGGGCGAGGGAGACCTCCCTCAATTCGGCCTGGCAGGCGGCGCACCGCTCCAGATGCGCCTCCAGGGTCCACAGCGCCCCGACGCTCGGACCGGCCTGGGCACCGGCGTCCAGCACGTAGCTCACCAGCAGTTCACGGGGGACGTGCAGAGTCATGACAGTGCCTTTCGCATGTCGAGGCGGGCACGGCGGGCGCGGGTCTTGACGGTGCCCTCGGGAATCCGCAGCAGCTCGGAGGTCTCACGGACCGTCAGTCCGTCGAGCACCATCGCGGTCAGGACCTGGTGCAGCTCGGGGGCCAGCCGGTCCAGTGCCGCGCCCAGGTCGCCCCCGATGGCGGCATCCATCACGACGTGCTCGGCCGAAGGCGCCAGGCCCGGGGCGACGGACGCCGGCGGGAGGGCGCTGTGCCGGCCGCGCACCCGGAAGGCGTCCACCAGCCGACGGGCGGCGATCGTCCACAGCCAGCCGCCGGCCTCCTCACCGCGCATGCTGTCGGCGAAGGACCCTGCGGCCCGCCACACCGCCATGTACGTCTCCTGCAGGACCTCGGCGACGATCTCGTCGTCCGCGCAGCGCCGACGCAGCCGCGCCGTCAGCCACGGGGCGCTGCGCCGGTACAACTCGTCGAAGGCCGCGGTGTCTCCCCGGGAGATCCGCCGGACCAGCTGCGCCTCGGTCAACGAGGCCGGTGAACGTTTCACATCCTGGTCTGACGGGGCACAGAGGCTCCGGGTTTTCCCCGGCGCCGTGATCCACATCACACTCACGACTGGATGGCCGACACCTCACCGGCCCCCCTGACCAGGCTCGTCGGGATCCCCCCGGGCAGGTACAGAATCGACGGGGCGCCGCTCAAGGTGAGCACCCCCGTGCACGTCCGAGGGGCAGGAGGCATGGTGGCTCGGCCGTCGCGCGTGGCGGAGACAGTCTGAACACGGCGGCGCTGACGCTGACGCTCTTCTTCGTCGACGTGTCCGGGCATTCCTGGAATTCCGGCGAGGACATCACCCTCAAGGGGGCCCACGACTTCTCCACCGACGAGGAAGTCGGAAGCGTGAGCGCCGCCTCGCGCGGATACGCCGATCTCGTCGGGGCGCGGTTCAGGCGGATCGGTGACTCGCTCACTGTGCAGTGAGAGGGACAGGGGCCGGGCAGCGTCGGCGCGACGCCACGCGTGAAGGGCGGAGCCCGCCACCGCGGCAGCGGGCGCCGGGCAGGGCGCAGAGGTCCGCCACCCGGCTGCCGCGGTCGCTGCGGCTACCAGGGCACCACCTGGCCCTGGTGGTCGACGAAGTGGAGACCGGGCTTCCCGCGGTGGTTCTCGATCGTCTCCGCCACTCCGGGGACGCTCTCCTCCACGCTGAGATCGGCGTCGGGCCCGCCGAGTTCGGTGCGCACCCAGCCCGGGTCCATGAGCAACAGCGTCCGTGCGCCCTCGGCGTTGCGGGCCGCGTAACTGCGCATCAGCTGGTTCAGTGCGGACTTGCTGGCCCGGTACAGGTCCTGTCCGCCGTCGGTGTTCAGGGTGATGCTGCCCTGGTCGGAGGACATGACGCCGATCGTGCCGGCCGGCGCGACCAGCGGGCCGAGGGTCTCCACGACCCGCATCGGGCTGAGCGCGTTGGTGATCATGACCTCGGTGAACATCCGCGTCGGCACCTCGCCGATCGGCAGGTCGCCGCGCGTGATGGCGGCGTTGACGAAGAGCAGATCGAGGGTGCGCCCCGCCAACCGGTCGCGCAGTGCCGAGATCTGCTCCGGCTCGGTCATCTCCAGCGACTCGATGGTCAGCCGCCCTTCGGCCGTGTCGAGCAGGTCGTGCAGGCCGGTGGGCCGGCTGCCGCGGACCGTGCCGATGACGTCCCAGCCGCGGCGGAGGTACTCGGCGGCGAGCCCGAGGCCCAGGGTCCGGGAGGCACCGATGACGAGGGCGGTCCCGCGGGTGCCCGCGCCGCCCGTCGGAGTGGTTGTGGCGATCATGGGCCCAGTCTCCGAGCGGTCCCGCCGGACGTCCAATACCCTTCCGGCCGCATTGATACCGTGCGGACATGGATCTGGACCTGCGCAAGCTCCGCTACTTCGTCGCGGTGGCCGAACACCGGCACTTCGGCCGCGCGGCACAGGCGTTGTTCATCGCACAGCCGGTCCTGAGCCGGCAGATCCGCGCGTTCGAGCAGGAGCTGGGGTGCCGGCTGCTCACCCGGACCACGCGCAGCGTCGAACTCACCTCCGCCGGGCAGCAGATGTACGACGAGGCGCGCAGGATCACCACGGTGGTGGACACGGCCCTGCGGCGCGTGCACGAGGCCGAGCGGGGCGAGCGGCGGCTGGTCATCGCCTTCTCGCCCGGCCTGCACGTGTCGGACGCGATCCGGGCGTTCACGGCGAGCCACCCCACGGTCGGGGTCGACGTCCTCCCGCTGCGCTGGTGGGAGCAGGACGCGCCGCTGCGCGACGGCCGCGCGCACCTCGGATTCCTGCGGCGGCCCTTCGACGACTCGGGGCTGCGCACCATCCCCATCGGCCACGAGAGCAAGGTCGCATGCCTGCCCGCGACACATCCGCTGGCCGGCCGTGACGCGCTCACCTCCGCCGACCTCGACGGCGAACCGGTCCTCGACGCCAGGACGCGGCGGACGTCCTCGCTGGAGGAGAAGTTCGAGCTCATCGCCTCCGGGCAGGGCATCGCGATGGTCCCCGTCAGCGTCGCGGGCTCCTACTCCCGCCCCGACCTCGTCCACCTGCCCGTCACCGACGCCCAGCCCGTCGAGACCTGCCTGGCGGTACCGGTGAACGGCTGCGCGGGCCCCGTACCGGACTTCCTGGAGATCGCCACCGCGACCCTGCGCCGGAACTCCGGCGTTCCGGGGAGCGACGGGGACCGGGCCTCGAACCCGGTGGCCGGCGAGGAGGGCGGCGTGGCCGCGGCCGTCCGACGGCGCCGGTGAATTGGGCCGGGTAACGGCCCGCTCCACCGGCGCCCTCGGACGGCCGCTTCCCGCTACACGCCCTCGGCGGGCCAGGGAACGGAGGTCTCCACCGGGGCCTCGTAGTCGACCTGCGGGACGTCCCAGCCGTACAGCTCGCGGAACTGGTCGTAGAACCAGGCCGGGCCGGCCGGGGTGTCGGCCAGCGAGGCGCCCGGGTCCTCCCACAGCTTGCGGACGCCGTCCTGGACGTCCTGGTCCATCTCCCAGTCGTCCAGGCGGATACGGCCCTGGGTGTCCAGGTTCAGCGGCCGGGAGCCGGCCAACTGCTCCCACAGGTCCACCGCCTGGTCGGCGGTGGTACGCCAGCCGCCGGCGCCCAGCACGTTGCGCAGCAGCGAGGTGTAGAGGGCGATGGAGGGGATGGCGGTGGAGGCCTGGGTGACGGCGGCGCCGGCGACCACGGTGAAGGCACGGCCGCGGTCGGCCAGGACGTCGGCGTTGAGCTCGTGCGCCGTCTTCTCCAGGTGTTCCTTCGCTGCGCCGATGGTGCCCCGCCGGTACACCGGAGCGGTGATCTCGGAGCCGACGTAGGAGAGTGCCACCGTGGTGAAGTCCTCGCCGAGCAGCCCGGCGCCGGCGAGGGCCCGGACCCACAGCTTCCAGTCCGTGCCGCCCATGACCTGAACGGTCGCGGCCTGCTCGTCCTCGTCGGCCGCTGCCAGGTCCACGGTGCCGATCGACGCGGTGCCGTCCTCGAACACCAGCGAGGGGGCGGTGTAGGCCTCGCCGATCGGCTTGATGACCGAGTGGTGGACCACCCCGGTGGCAGGGTCGGTGCGGCGCGGCGACGCCAGCGAGTAGACCAGGTAGTCCACCGGTCCGTACCGGTCGGCCAGCAGCTCCAGTACCCGGGCCCGGGTGGAGTCGGCGTAGGCGTCGGCGTTGACGAAGGTGAAGTCGCCGCCGGCCGCCTCGACCAGCCGGGCCGTGGCCGCGGTGCGGTACCAGCCGGCCGAGGCGGTACGCCGCTCGGTGCCGGCCGCCTCGAAGGCGACGCCGACGCCGCGGATGCCCTGACGGCGCAGGCCGGCCAGCAGGATGGACAGGCCGTACCCGGCACTCGCGCCCAGGACGAGGGCGACCGGCGCACGGTGGCCGGAGTCGGCCGGCTCACTGCTGCCGGGGGCGGCCGGCCCGATGCCGTCCCACAGCCGGTCGACCGTCGCCGCGCACCCGTCGGGGTGGGAGTTGACGATCAGGTAGCCGCGCTGTTTGGGGGTGATGACCTGCTTGCTCACTCGGTGGTGCCCTCTCGGGTGGGGTGGTCCTGCCGGGCGAGGAGCGTGCGAAGGCCTGCGGTGGTTTCCGTGCGGCCCACCTCACTCGTCCGGGACGGCCACGTTCGGAAGCGTCTCCCGGGTGACGACGAGCCGGTGAACGGCGTGGCTGTCGATCCCGGGATCCTGCTCCAGGTGTCCGTCATTCGGATCGTATCCACGGTGGTGGACACCGCTGGTGTCGGAGGGTCACGGACGATGCGGGGTCCGGTTGTAGGGGGTCGGCATTGTCCCGGGTGCCCTCCGTCGGCTATCCGGTCGCCGCATCGAGGCGGCGGCGCGGCTTCCGGGGCCGAGGAGCCCACCCCCGAGCCCCGGCCGGGCGCGGGTGCCGAGATCGCGCTCGGCACCCGCAGTGCGCACCGGGGTGCTGCCCGTGCAACTCCCCCGTCGTCCGTCCGCGGGCGCGGGAACCGGCTTCAGCGTGCGCTGCCGATGGTGCGGTCGGCCTCGGAGCCCTCGAGCATCAGCGTGGTCTCCTCGATCCGGCTGAACCGGCCGTCGGGGGCGAGGTCGGCGAACACGTACACCTCCATCCGCACGGTGGAGCCGTCCTTCTTGGTGACGTGGGCGGTGTGCCGGTCGGCGTACTTGTTGCCGTCGTGGAGCTCTTCGTGGACCACGACGTGGCCGCCGGCGACGACGGTGCGCAGGTGGGTGATGTGGTCGAGGAACTCGGCACGGTCGGCCCACTCCCCGTCGGTCCGCTGCCGGTACTCCGGGGCGAAGTGGCGGTCGGCGGCCTCGGACACGGTGAGGTCGCGGTTGAAGAGGAGGTCGTTGAGGGCGGCCTCGATGCGGGTGCGGGTCATGGGACTTCCTTTCGGGGCAGGGGAATTCAGGAGATGCGTGCGCTGCGCACGCTTCTCCTGAACTGTAGCACCCGATGCGTGCACCGCGCACGCTAATCTGGTGGCATGGAGAACGAGGTGGGCAGCGAGATCGCGGATGCGCTGGGTGTCCTGCTGCGGCGCACCACGCGCACCCGGCTGCACCAGCGGCTGACCGAGGGCATGGGCGAGGAGCTGGACGAGCTGACGTACCCCGTCCTCAGTGCCCTCGCCCGGACCGGGCCGCGCAGCGCCGCCGACCTGGCTCCCGAGGTCGGACTCGACCGCTCCGGCATCACCCGCCGCGCGTCCCGCCTGGAGGACGCCGGCCTGGTCCGCCGCGAGCCGGACCCGAACGACCGGCGCGCACAGCTGCTCGTCCTGACCGAGCAGGGCCGACAGGCCGTGGCAGAACTGCGTGAACGGCTGGCCGGCCACATCACCGCGAGCCTTTCGGCCTGGCCGCGGGCGAGGCGGAGACCTTCGCCCGCCACCTGCACCGCTTCACCGCCGAGGGCCCCTTCGCGTAGCGGACCGCCGACGGATACCTGAGGAGTCGTGGAGTCCGACGCGTCGTCATGCCCCGCCGGGAGGCAGAAAATCGGCCTGGGCAGTGATCCGTGATCGGGTAGGGTCCTCCGTCATGTCCGTCGATGGTGGCGGACGGCACCGGCGAACGGTTCCGGGCCTTCCTCAGGTGGGATGGTCCCACCCGACCGCGTCGTGTCAGTCGGCGACGGGCCAGTTCAGTTCGGTGCGGAGCGTACGCGGGTCCATGTCCGGCGACGGCTGAGTGAGGTAGACCTCCCACCTCTGCGACTCCGCCGAGAGGCCCTGTCCCGTGATCCACCCGTGGAGCCGTTCCCAGGACTCGCCCAGCCCGTCGTACGCACCGGCATGCACCATCTGCGCCACGCGCCAGCCGGGCAGTGCCTCGTCCCGGCTCCCGTCGAGCCGCACCGCGCCGCCCGCCGCGTCCCACTCGTACGCGGTCCGCGACGGGATGCCGAGGGACGCCCCCGGTCGCGGACCGCTCGGGGCGGGTGCGCGGTCCGCGACCGGGGCGTGCCGTGGTGCCGCTACGCGCGGTGGTACTGGACGGGTACGGGGACCTGGGCGCCGAGCTCGGCTGCGGCATGGCGCGCCCAGGACGGGTTGCGCAGCAACTCGCGGCCGATCAGGACGGCGTCGGCCCGGCCGCTGGTGAGGATGTCCTGCGCCTGGGCCACGTCGGTGATCAGGCCGACGGCCGCCACCGGCATGCCGGCGTCACGGCGCACGGCCTCGGCGAAGGGCACCTGATAGCCGGGCCCGGACTCGACGCGGGCGTCGGGGACGATGCCTCCGGTGGAGACGTCCATCAGGTCCACGCCGTGGGCCCGGAGCTCCTTGGCCAGTCGGACGGTGTCCTGCGAGGTCCATCCCTCGCGGCCGTCCTGCGGGTTCTCCGTGAGCCAGTCGGTCGCGGAGATGCGGAAGAAGACCGGCAGTTCCTCCGGCCACACCGCGCGAACGGCGTCCACGACCTCCAGGGCGAAGCGGACGCGGCCCTCGAACGAGCCGCCGTAGGCGTCGGTGCGGCGGTTGCTGCTCGGGGAGAGGAACTCGTGGATCAGGTAGCCGTGGGCACCGTGGATCTCGGCGACCTGGAACCCCGCGTCGAGCGCACGCCGGGCGGCGTCGGCGAACTGCCGCACGATCCCGCCGATCTGCTCTTCGGTCAGCTCGTCGGGCCTGGTGTGCGCGGGGCTGAAGGGAACGGCGCTGGGGCCCAGCGGCGTCCAGCCGTGGGCCTCGTCCGGGGCGACGGCACGCCCGCGATCGACCCAGGTCCGCTCGGTCGACGCCTTGCGTCCGGCGTGGGCGAGCTGGACGCCCGCGACGGTGCCCTGCGCCTTGAGGAAGGAGGTGATCCGGCGGAATGCCGCGACCTGGGTGTCGTTCCAGATGCCGAGGTCGTACGGGCTGATGCGCCCCTCGGGGCTGACGGCGGTGGCCTCCGTGATGATCAGCCCCGTGCCGCCGGTGGCACGCGCCGCCAGGTGGGCGAAGTGCCAGTCCGTCGGCACGCCGGCCGCGTCCCCGTCCGGCGCGGCGCTGTACTGGCACATCGCCGGCATCCAGATCCGGTTGGGAACGGTCAGCGCCCGCAGGGTGTAGGGGGTGAAGAGGGTGGCGTTCATGGCGGATCTCCTGGTGGGACGTCCGGGACGGGAGGGCGCCGGACGGGCGGGATCCGGCGGCACGGGCGGCCTCGGCCCCGCGCCGCCGGTGCGGCGGAGGTTCAGAGGTGGGCGGCTCGTTGCCGGGCAGCCGTGGGACCCGCGACGGCGCGGCCGGGCCGGCACGGCAGATGCCTGCTCGATGTTGCAAGCAGGCTTTATCTGATCTCACAATAGTTGCACACGCGCCTCACTTGCAAGCCTGGCCGTTCCGTCCATGGTCGGTGGTGCCGTCACCCCGGCATTCGGCGCGCCCGTCTCGTCTCGTCGGGCATGGAGCTCCTCCGGCTCGGCGACGGCCAGGGCTCCCGCCCGGCGAAGCCATGACTCCCGGGCTCCCTCGGGGGCAAGGGGGTGGTCCGGCTGGTCCGGATGCCACCGTGCGGGTGCGGCGGAGGGACCGGGCGGCCACGTTGAGGGGATGGACATCGTCGTCGTACTGGAAATGGATATGCCAAGCAATGTTCGGGTCCTCGGCCCCGACCACACGCCAGCGCACCCGGAGAACCCGGTGCGCCGCGCCCACGCCGCCCCCGCGGAAGCCTCCGGCGCCTGCGGGCCCCTCACCCTGTGCGGTCTGGACACCGGCGAGATGACCCTCGCCCCGCACCGATTCACCGAGACCGACCGACCAAGGCACCGGCCACGCTGGCACACGTGCAGTACGTGCCAGACCGCCGGCCAGAACTCCGCCCCCGCCGCCGCCGAACCGGCCGTCACGGAGCACCACGAGGACACCGCCACCGCCCAGCCGGCGGAGACCGCGGCCCGCTGAGCGGCCGCCCCATCCGTCGGCATCTCATCGGCGGACTGCCCGACCGGCGTCCGCACAGGGTCCGGCGTCCGAACAGGGTCGAGGGCTCGCCCGACGGCGGGCCCTCACCCCTTCCCCGGGCTCACCACCCAGATGCAGCCCACTGCCGACTCGCCCCCCACCGCGTAACGCGGCGCTGCGCGGTGGTGGACGGCGGTCCGAACCACGAGGCCGAGCGGCGTGGCGGCCGTGGCCGGGGCCGTCGAGAACGCGGTCGGGTTCAGGCGATGGCAGTGGTGGCGGCGGTGCGCAGGCGGGCGGCGGAGCGGGCCAGTCGCGCCGCCGCGACCAGGGTGGGGCAGAAGCCCACCGCGCAGGCGACGAGGACCCCGGCCGGGCTGAGGCGGGAGACGGCCGCGACGACGCCGGCGGCCGCCGGCGTGACCAGCATCGGACTGAGCAGGAGCAGGGCCGCCTGCTTCTTCTCCCACTGGGTCCACTGGGCGGACCTGGCGACCCTGACCGTTGCGACGACGGCGGCGATCAGCGCGAGGCCGGGCCCGATCGCCGGGACGAGGAGCAGCGGCATCGGCAGCACCGCGAGGACCAGGGTGAGGGTGGTGCGGCGACCGGTCTCCGGCTCGGGCCGGGTGCGGCCCTCCTCGGCCAGCGCGGCGTCGGCGATCTGCCGGGGGCTGCCGAGCCGGCCGAGAACCTGCCGGACGGCGTCCTCGTCGACGAGGTCTCGCTCCGCCAGCGCGACCTCGACGTGCTCGCGCAGGTCGGCGAGGAGTTCGCGGCGGCGCTCCTCGGGCAGCGGGGCGGTGTACCGGTCGACGGCGTCGAGGTGGGCACGGACCAGGGGGTGCTCGATGGGGTTGTTCACGGGTTCTCTCCCGGGGCGAGGACGTGGTCGACGGTTTCACGGAAGGCGGGCCACAGGGCGGTGAACTCCCGCAGGGCACTGTGGCCGGCCTCGGTGAGGGTGTAGTAGCGGCGGGACGGGCCGCTGGCCGAGTCACGCAGGAAGGTGTCGGCGAGTCCGGAGCGGCGCAGCCGGGACAGCAGGGGGTAGATCGTGCCCTGGCTGGTCGCGAGCATCGGGAAGCGGCCGAGTTCCTGCAGCAGCTCGACCCCGTAGCGCGGCCCGTCCCGGAGCAGCGCCAGCACGCAGTACTCCAGCACGCCTTTGCGCAGCTGGGTCGCCACGGGTCCGTCCGCCGCGTCCGCGCCGCCTTCGGGGTTTGCGATGCCAGGTACCATGCATCGCAAGATAGCATGCGAAGCCAGATAGCAACAGGGTGTTCCCGGACCGCTCCGGTTCGGGAACACCCCGTTCTCAGTGGCCTGTCACGTCGGCGATCACGTGCACCGGGGCCGGCCGCACTCCCGCCGCGACCGGGACCTGACGGGGTGAGGACGGGGACGCGGGCCTGGGAACGGCGACCTTGCGCGCGTGCAGGACGGTGGCGTCCAGCGGCAGCGGCGAGCACTCCACCAGTTCGAGACCCGCGTCGCCGAGCAGCCGGGCGTAGTGGTCGGCGCGGCGCTCCCGACCGCCGGTGTTGCACATCATGTGGAGGTCCCACGCGGTGGCCGGAGAAGCCGACCCGTCGGCGGGCAGCACGCGTTCGACGATGAGCAGGTCGGCGTGGGCGGGCATCGCGCGGGCGCAGTGACGCAGGATCTCCCGAAAGCGCGCGTCGTCCCAGTCGTGCAGCACCCGGGAGAGGAGGTAGACGTCCGCGCCCGGCGGCACGTCCGCGAAGTCGCCCGCTCGCGAGCTGTGCAGCAGCTGGATCATCCACTGCGAGAACTCCTGCGCCCGCCAGATGTGTGCCAGGGCCCGGGCCGAGTAGCGGGAGAGGGCGTCGCCGTCGCCGTGCGCGAGGTCGTCGACCAGGGCCCGGGCGAGGAGCTCCGCCTCCAGCACCGCGAGGCTGGCGCCCTTCGCGGCGGACGGGCCGATCAGGCCGGCGGCGTCGCCGGCCAGGAGGAGCGAGCCGTGGCGCAGCGGTTCGACGACGTCGGACTCGAGGTCGACGACAGCGCGTTGGAGGATCCGGCCGCGGTTCAGCGGCCCGTAGTTCCCGGGACGCATGCGGAGGTCGAGCTCGTCCCAGATCTGGTCCTCGGACCAGGCGTCGGCCGGGGTGCCGCGTTCGCACTGCAGGTAGTAGCGGGTGATCTCCGGGGTGCGTGCCATGTGCCCGGCGAAACCCCGGCCGTGCACCGCGTAGCCGACGGCGTCGAGGCTCGGCGGCGCCTCGACGAGCAGGCCGAGCCAGGAGACGCCGTGGTCACGGTGGTGGCGGACCGCCCCGGGCGGCAGTGAGCGGCGCGCTGCACCGTGGCGGCCGTCGCAGCCGGCGACGTATCCGGCCCGCCACCGGCCGGGGCGGCCGTCCGCTCCGCGCACGGTGACCGACGGCCGCGGGCCGCACGCGTCGAGCACGGCCAGCGCCTCGGTCTCGAAGTGGATCCGCCCGCCGGCGTCCAGGTACGTCGTCAAGAGGTCGGTGACCAGGTCCTGTTGCGGGTAGACGGTGTGCTGCTCGCCGTGGCCGAGGCTGCCGTAGTCCAGGCGGAAGCGGCCGTCGTCGGTGCGGAATTCGCAGCTGCCGTGCTGGCGGCCGCGCCGGTGCAGGCCCTCGGCCAGGCCGTGGCGGTCCAGGGTCCGGACGGTTTCGGCGGCGAGGAAGCCGGCGCGTGCCCGGGTCTGGACGTGCATCCGGTCGGCGCGCTCCAGGACGACGCAGTCGATCCCGTTCCGGTGGAGGAGGTTGCCGAGCAGGAGTCCGGCCGGACCGGCGCGAGGATGACCACGTCGGCCGCATCCTCGGCCGTTCGGGTGTTCTGACTGTTCGTCACAGGAAGTGGATCATAAGCGGCGCAAGATACACAGAGGTCGAAAATCACCCTAACCGGTGAATAGGATGATGATCTATGTCGTTTGCGCCCGGAAGCACGCCGAGGCGGAGCCCCTCCACGACGAGAGCGGGCGGTGGTCCGCCACGCGGCCCGATGCCCTTCCCGGCGGGCGGGAAGGGCATCGAGGTCTGCTGGCCGGGCGGCGCCGGGCCCGGGCGCCTGGCCGTCGTACCGAGGGCTTCGGGGTCAGCCCTCGGGTGTCGGCCTGCCGGAGCAGCCGGACTGGCTCCTCACGGTGCGTCAGCGCCGGTCGTCGTCCGAGGTGCCGTCGGGGATCCAGGAGCCGTGGAGGCCTGCGCTCACCCGGTGGGGCAGGTGGACGGTGGCGATCCGGTCGAGGCCGGAGGCGTCGAGGACCAGCAGCTGGGAGGCGTCCTGCTTGAGGTCGGAGACGACGGTGAGCAGGTAGCCGTCGTCCTCGCGGGTGGCTTCGGCGGCGGGGACGAAGACGGCCTCACCGGGCATCCGGGCGTCGCCGACCTGGTGGATGCGGCGTGCGCCGGTGGTGCGGTCGTACTTGACCACGCCGTAGCCGCCGAAACCCTTCTCGTCGGGGAAGGAGATGGCGTAGTGGTAGCGGTTCTCGGCGCCGAGGTACTCCTCGTTGAGGGTGGGGAACTCCACCGGCAGGTCGTCGATGATCTGCTCGTCGACGGTGCCGGCCGCCATGTCGACCACCCAGCGACGGGTGTAGGAGCGGGCGACGGGCTCGGTGCCGCGTCCGGGCGCACCGACCCACCAGTTCCAGGAGAGCCGGAATCCCTCCCGGTCGACGGTGGGGCCCTCCAGGACGATGCGGCCCCGGCCGTCCTCGTAGGCGTTGGCGACGTGCAGCATGTTGCCCGGCTCGATGGAGAACCAGCGGACCTTGCGGGCGCCGTCGTCGCCGCGGGGCATGACGCCGATGCGGGCGGGCTGCCCGTCGTTCCAGCCGTAGGGGATGCCGGAGTGGTCGGCCGGGTCGAACGTGACGTTGCCCTCCACGAAGACCACGTGGTGGCGGGTGATGGCGAAGTCGTGCTTGAGCGAGGCGGTCGCCCCCGGGATCTCGGCGGTGTGGACGATCTCGCCCTTGGCGTCGGCGACGTAGTACGTCAGGAACGGCGGGAACGGCGAGGACCCGAAGAAGTGCAGCTCCCCCGTCACCGGGCACTCCTTGGGGTGCGCGGTCATCGCGGTGCGCAGCTTGCCGTCGAAGTCATGGGCGCCGACCGTCTCCAGCTCCCGGGTGAGCTCGAAGGGGAGGTTCGCCTCGCAGAGGGCGAGCAGCCGTCCGCCGTGCTCGATGACGTGCGTACCGGCGGCGGACGCGGTCAGGTCGGGGCCGTGTTCGGTCATGTAGGGGGCGCCGTCCAGGGCCGGGGTGTGGACCCAGCGGTTGCGGTACCACTCGGCGCGGCCCTCGCGCAGCCGGATGCCGTGCACCATGCCGCTGCCCTTGAACCAGTGGGTGGGGGTGATGCCGGGCTTGGGGTTGTGGCCGTTGCGAATCAACCGGCCGGTCAGCTCGGGCGGCAGGGTGCCCTCGACGGTGAGCCCGGTCGCGGTGATCTCGTCGGCGACGGGGGCGAAGTGGCCGGTCAGGTAGGGGGGCTTGACGGCGGTCATGGCAGGACTCTCTTCCGGTGGGTGTGATGGCAGGACGGCGCGAACGCCGCAGTTGTGACGATTGGTCAGAGAGGCTTCTCGGAGCGGCTCTTGAGGTGGGAGAGCCAGTTCTCCAGGGAGCCGTGGAGGGCTTCGCCGAGGTGGCCGGCCGCGGCCTCGACCGGAGCACCGCTCCAGGACTCCTCGGTGCGGACGGTGACGTGATCCCCGCTCTGCTCGAACGTCCACACGTGGACGCCGTCGATGCCGTCTGCGGGGCCGCCCCAGACGATCCGCTCACCGGGGACGAGCTCGTACACCGTGGAGGTGATGTCCAGGCCGTGGGTCCGCCAGCCGAAGGAGTTCCCGGGCGCCAGCGGGCCGCTGACGACGGTCTGCTCGATGTCCGTGTTCCAGGTGGGCCAGGCGGCGACATCGGTGTGCAGCTCCCACACCGTCGCGAGTGGGGCGTCGATCACGGTGGACAGGCGGACGATGACGGGGGCGGTCTCGTCGATGGTGACCATGGTTGTGGTTCCTCTCCTGAGGGTGGGTTGCCGGCGGTTCGGCCGGGGCCGTCGGGCCGGCCGGCCGGTCCGGGGTGAACCGCGGGGACAGCGGGGACAGCGGGGATTGCGGTTCACGGGGATAGCGGGTTCACAGCGATAGCGGGCACGGCGGGGACGGCGGGGTGGCGGGGTTTCGGGGATTGCGGACCGAGGGCCTACGGGGCGTGCAGGTCTGTCGGGGTACGCGGGCCGGAGGCCGGGTAGGTCGCGGTGGCTGCGGTGGCAGCGACGGCCGTGGTGGCAGCGGTGGCCGTGGTGGCTGCGACGGCCGCGGCTCGCGGACGGGTGCCGCGGGTGAGGAGCAGCGCGAGGAGTGCGGTGGTGGCCAGGACGCCGGCCGAGACCGCGAAAACGGCGCGGTAGCCGGCGGTGAGGGCCGCCAGATGGGGCTCGTGCGTGGAGGCGTGGGCGGTGACGGAGCCGGCGAGGGTGGCCAGTGCCGCGAGGCCGATCGCGCCGCCGACCTGGCGGGTCGTGTTCACCAGCCCGCCGGCCAGCCCCGCGTCCTGCGGCGGCAGGCCTTCCACGGCGAATGCGGTGAGCTGGACGAAGGCGATGCTCAGGCCGAGGCCGACGAGGACGCTCGGGCCCAGGACATCGGCGAGGTAGCTCCCGTCGGCGGTGATCCGTGACAGCCAGAGCAGGCCCGCGGCCTCGGTGAGCAGGGCCGCGGTGACGGTCGCGGTGGCGCCGATGCGCCGGGAGACGCGCGGCGCGAGGGCCGATCCGAGCATGTTGGCCGCGGCGAGCGGGAGTTGGCCCGCCCCGGTGACCAGCGGACTGGATCCGAGGACCTGCTGCTGGTAGAGCGGCAGGAAGAAGAACAGGGCGATCCAGACGGACCCGAGCAGGGCCATCAGCAGGTTTCCTGCCGCCACCCGGCCGGTGGAGAACAGCCGCGGCGGTATCAGCGCGTTCGGCCGGCGGAGCTCGATCACGACGAAGGCCGCGAGGAGCACGGCGGCCGCGCCGAGGGCGCCCAGCACCCGGGCGTCCGTCCAGCCGGCGCCGCGGGCGGTCGTCAGCCCCCACACCAGGGCGGTCAGCGCCAGGGTGACGGTGACGGTGCCCAGCAGGTCGAACCGCCCGGCCTTCCGTCCGGCCGCCCGTGGGAGGAGGGCCACCACGGCGGCCAGGACCAGCGCCGCCCCGAGCGCGACGGAGTGGAAGATCCACGGCCAGCCCCACGCCTGGGTGAGCGCACCGCCCAGCAGCACGCCGCCCGCTCCCCCCGCACCGGAGACCGCGCCCCACACCCCCAGTGCCCTGCCGCGCCCGGCGGCGGACGGGAACATCTCCATGGCCAGGGCCAGCGCAGCCGGGGCGATGGCGGCAGCGCCGACCCCCTGGACGGCACGGGCGGCGATCAGCACGTCCGAGGAGGTGGCCAGTCCTGCGGCCGCCGAGGCAACCGCGAACAACGCGAGGCCGGCGACCAGCACCCGGCGGCAGCCGAGCAGATCGGCCGCCCGCCCGCTCGCCGGCAGCAGCGCTCCGAACGCCAGGCCGTAGGCGTTGACCACCCAGGTGGTGCCACTGTCCGACAGGCCGGCCCCGGCGCGGATCTGCGGGAGCGCGACGTTCACGATCGAGGTGGCGAGCATGACGGTGAACTGGGCTGCGGCGAGCACCGTGAGCACGGCGGCCGGCCGCGGGGCGGGCCCCGTCCGCCCCGGCTGTGTGCGTTGGAGGTTCATGACGCAGAGCCTCGTGCGGAGCGCTGTCCACTATCCAGGCCCGCCGGGGGCCATGACTGTCCACCGCTGTCCGCACCTGTCCGGCCCGCCGTGCCGCGGGCCTGCGCCCGCCCTCGTCACCGGGGGCCGTGCAGCTCCTGCCGCCACAGGGATTCGCACAGCAGGTCCAGGCCCTGGCGCACATGACGCCGATAGGTGCCGTACGGAAGGCCGAGGCGGCGGGCGGCGGCCTCCTGCGTGGGCGCACCGGAGAAGTAGCCCGCCGCCAGGGCCTCGCGGGCGCGCACGCCGCGCGGGTCACCGGCGAGGTCGTCCACGGCGTGGCGCAGCAGGGCGCGCAGCTCTTCGGCGGGATCGGTGAAGTCGGCCGCCAGGCGGGTGCGGGACAGGGCGCAGACCGCGAAGGCGGCCGGGTCGCGCCAGTGCGCCAGCGCCTCCCGCACGGCCTGGTCGAACGCGGTGCGCGAGAGGGCGGACGGCCCTGGCTGGGCGGGGACGTCGGTGGCGGAGATGAAGCGGCCGAGCCACGTCTCGACGGGCACCTGACGCCAGTCGACGCCGAACAGCCCGTAGGTGTGCTCACCGACCCGCGGCCGCGCGCCGGTGTCGCTCAGGGTTCCCCTGACGCGGTCGGCCCACGCGTCGGCGTCCCGCCAGACGGCGAAGCCGTAGGCGCGGCCGCGGGCACGGGCGGACTCCGCCTGGGCGCGGGAGCTGCTGAGATCGATGACGCGCGAGGGGACTTGGTAGCGCTCCGGGTAGACGGAGAAGCGGCTGATGCCGATGTGCTCGCCGGGGCCGACCGGCGCGGTGGCGTCGGTGTACTCCCAGGCGGCCGCGACGACGGGATCGACGGCCACGTCCCGGGGGTCGGCAGGGGCCGGCAGGGCCAGCCGGGCGGTGAACGCCACGGTCCGGCCCGTGCTCACCAGTCGGTAGACGCTGAACGCCTGCGGCTGCCGCTCGGCCCAGTAGCGGACCAGCTCCGCTGAGGCCGGCCCCTCGGTCTCCGCGGCCATCCGGAGCACGTCGTCGAGGTCGTCGGGCCGCAGCGGGCAGTCGTGCACCTCCTCCTCACGCGACCAGGTGCGCAACCGGGTCAGGCTCTCCAGCTCCCGGAAGAGGTAGAACAGTTCGTCGGTGACCGTCCACACCCGCTCCTCGGGTGCCTCGCGCAGCATGCGCAGATACTCCTCCACCAATCGCTGACGCATCGTCACGAAGGCATGCGGGGCCCTCCACCGCAGATCGGCCGTCAGCGTCTCGCGCGCGGCGTCGTGCGGATAGAGGCCCCGGGGGGCGGACTCGATGAACGGAAGGTCCCTCAGCCACCCGAACAGCAGATGGACGTCCTCCTCCGGCAGGACCGCGGCGAGCAGTTCCTCGGAGGTCGAGTGCGCCTGGGCCGCCACCTCCAGGGCACGGCGGTGGGCCGCCGTCGGCACCTCCCCGATCAGCCCCGTCAACAGCGTCCGCAGGAGGTCGGCCGAGGGCGCCCAGACCTCCTCCCTGCTCCAGCCCGTCGAACCCGCGGCCGCCGCGAGAGACAGCGCCAGCGGGTTGCCCCCGGCGAACCGCAGCACCCGCTCCCGCAACTCGGGCCGGACCTGCGCCGTGGCCAGCACGCTCCAGGCCTGCTCCTCCGAGAACGGCTCCAGTTCACGGACGTACAGCGCCCCGGCCCAGGCCGGATCGGCGAGCCACTGCGGCTGCGGCGCGACGCGACCGGCCAGGACCACCAGCGTGTCGTCGGCAGCACGAGGCAGGAGGCGCTGCCACAGCCAGCTCTCCAGCCACTGGCAGTGCTCGAAGGAGTCGACGAGCAGCACCGTGCCGGCGACCTCCAGGAAGGGGCCGGCTTCTCGCTCGAAATCGGCCGGGTCGCGGCCGACGAAACGACCGTCGACCTCGACGATCGGCCGCCCCGCCGCACGGGCCCGATCCGCCAGGCAGCGCAGCAGCGCCGACTTCCCGATCCCTCCCGGCCCGAACACGTAGAACGCGAACGGCGCCTGCGGATCCCCCGCCAAGGCCTCACCGAACGCGCCGAGTTCCTCCTCCCGGCCGATGAAGGCCCGCTCCCGCGTCCTGCTCAGTCTCTCTCCCACAGACCCCATGGCGGTTCCCCTCCCAGTTCCACCTCCGGACGGACCCGCCCGGAGACATGACAGACCGCACCGACCACACCGGCCGCAACGCGGCACGGGCGACGGTGCTGCGGACCGCTCCACCGTCCCGGCCCCAGCGGTCACTTCTCGTCACACGCCGGCCTGATGCGACATCAGGCGGCCACCTCCTCGGAGCGGGGACCCCGACCGGCGGTCCGCCCCTCGCCGCAGTACGCCGGGCCGCGGCTCGACGGCCCCGCCGTCGCGAACGGCCCCCGCCCGGTCCTCGGCCGGCCTCTGCGTCTTCTCCTACGCGTCCGCTCCTGCGTCCGCGTCCGCGTCTGGACCTGGGCCTGGGCCTACGTCTGCGTCCGTGTCCGTGTCCGGACCTGACCCGAGGAGCCCGGCGACAAGCCCGCGCGCGTACGCGGCGTCGAGACCGGCCGGACGGAAGAGGATGCGGTACATCAAGGGGGCGACCACGCGGTCCATCGCCGCCTCGACGCCGGGAGCGTTCTCCTCGCGCGCGATCGCCCGCGCCAGCAGGACGTCGATCTGTTCGGCCGCGTAGGCCGAGCACCTGCCGGCGTTGCTGCCGTCCGGATCGCCGAGCAGGGCGTCGCGGATGTAGGCGCGCCCCGAGGGGGACGCCATCTCGTCGAGGAACTGCTCGGCCCAGGCCGTCAGGTCGGAGCGCAGGTCCCCGTGGTCCTCCGGCGCCGCGTCGGGCCGAAGACGCTCCACCGCGACATCCGACAGGAGCTCCTGGAGGTCGCCCCAGCGGCGGTAGACGGTCGACGGTGTCACCCCCGCGCGCTGGGCGACCAGGGGCACCGTCAGCGCGTCGCGGCCCACCTCGGAGAGGAGTTCACGTACAGCGGCGTGCACCGATGCCTGAACCCGGGCACTGCGCCCGCCGGGGCGCACCATCTGTTTGCGGCTCATGACACCACCTTAAAGCACAATCCTTGCGTTTACGGGGCGCCCTTTGCGGCGGCCGACCGGCGACCGAACGGCGCGGGCCCGTACGGGCCGCCTCCAACCCCTCCGCACTTCCAGCCCCTGCACCTCCACCTCCACCTCCACCTCCACCTCCACCGTGCTTCCGCCCGGCCTACACCTCCACCGCCACCGTGCTTCCGCCGGCCCACGCCTCCCCCTTCACGCCAAACGCTAACGGTTTGCGTTAGTGGCTCCGCAGGCTCTACGGTGGCTTAACGCAAACAGATTGCGTTTACCGGGAAGGAGTCCCATGCCCAGCGTCGTGTCCCACGCACCCGCGCACCGCCCCCACCGGGTCGCCCGTGCCCGCGCAACCTCCTTCGCTCTCCCCTCCTCGATCCTGGTGACGCTGCTGGCGGCCTCCAGCGCCCCGACGCCGCTGTACCCGCTCTACCAGGACCAGTGGAACCTCTCCGCGCTCGCCGTCACGGTGGTCTTCAGCGCCTACGCCCTGGCGCTGCTGCTGGCCCTGCTCACCACCGGAGCGCTCTCCGACCACCTGGGACGGCGGCCCGTCCTGGTGGGCTCCCTGATCTCAGCCGCCGGCTCCATGATTCTCCTGGCCTCTGCGGACGGCGCAGGCCTCCTGACAGCCGCGCGGGCCCTGCAGGGACTGGCCACCGGAGCGGCCACCAGCGCGGCAGGCGCGGCACTCCTCGATCTGGACGACCCCCGGCGTCCGGGCCGGTCCGCCCTGGCGAACACCATCGCCCCGGTCGCCGGCATGGCCGCAGGCGTCCTGGCCGCCACCCTCCTCGTCCGCCTCGCCCCCGCCCCCACCGTCACCGTCTACGTCCTGCTGGCGGGGTTGTTCGCCGCCCAGGCGATCGCGGTCACGTTCACCACGGAGACGGCTCACCGGCACACCGGCGCGCTGCGGTCGCTGCGCCCGCGGCTCAGCGCCCCGCCCACGGTCCGCCGCGCCCTCACCACCGTCGGCACCGGGGTCGTGGCCATCTGGGCGCTGGGCGGCTTCTACTCCTCACTCGGGCCGGCCCTCGTACGCCTGGTGACCCCCGACGCCCCGCAAGCGGCCCGCGGCATGGTCTTCTTCACCCTCAGCGCCGCCGCAGCCCTCACCGTGTGGACAGTGCGGCGCACCGACCCCCTCGCCGCGACGATCGGCGGATGCCTCTCCATCCTTCCCGCCGCGCTCCTGACCCTGAGCGGTCTGCACGGCGCCGGACTGCCCGCCGTCTACGGTGGCGCGGCCCTGGCCGGCATCGCCTTCGGCGCCGTGTCCCAGGGGGCACTGCGCCTGATCCTCTCCTCGCTCGACGAGCGGGACCGCGCCGCGTCGCTGGCCACCTACTACGTCCTCAGCTACCTCTCCATGAGCCTGCCCGCCATCGCCGCGGGAGCCGCCACCCAGCGCTACGGGCTCGCGACCACCTCCCACGCCTACGCCGTCATCGCCGGCCTGCTCGCCCTGGCAGCACTGGCAGCACTCGCCGCGTCAAGGCGCGGAGCAGCCCGCCCCGCAGACGACCGCCTGCGCTGACGACCGCCTGCGCCGACACCCCGCGCCAACGACCGCCGACCGCCGACCGCCGACCGCCGACCGCCGACCGCCGCGTTAACGAACAACTCCGCCAACGCCACGCCAACGACCACCTCCACCGACAAGAGCAAAGGAAACGACGGACCATGCAGACTGCCGCCGCCACGCCCATCCCCTCCTGGACCCTGGGCGAGGTCACCGTCCACCGCATCGACGAGGTCCTCCTGCCGCCCGCGACCGGACCGTGGCTGCTGCCCGACGCCACCCCCGAGGTGGTGACCGGCCAGGACTGGCTGCACCCCGACTTCGCCGACCGCGAGGGAATCCTGCACCTCGACAGCCACAGCTTCGCGTTCACCGTGGCCGGGCTGCGCGTCCTCGTCGACACGGGCATCGGCAACGGGAAGGAGCGGGCCAACCCCGCCTGGCACAACCTGCGGACGGACTACCTGGACCGCCTGACCGCCGCCGGCTTCCCCCCGGACTCCGTCGACCTCGTCGTCCTCACCCACCTGCACGCCGACCACGTCGGCTGGAACACCCAGGAGGTGGACGGAGCGTGGATCCCGACCTTCCCCAACGCCCGGTATCTCACCTCCCGCGCCGAGCGGGAGTTCTGGGCCGCCTACGACATGGACGAGGCCCGCCAGCAGATGTTCCGCGACTCCGTGACGCCGGTCGAGCAGGCCGGCCTGCTGGACCTCGTCGACGTCCCTGCCGGGGGCATCGCGATCGCCCCGGGCCTGCGCCTGCTGCCCACGCCCGGACACACCCCCGGCCACGTCGCCGTCGAGCTGACCAGCCACGGTGCGACGGCGCTGATCACCGGCGACTGCATCCACCACCCGGTCCAGCTCGCCCACCCCGCCATCGGCGCCTGCGTCGACATCGACCCGCGTCTGTCCGAGGCCTCCCGCCGCGAGCTGCTCGCCTCCCTCGCCGGCACGGACACCCTCGTCCTCGGCACCCACTTCGCGCCGCCCACCGCCGGCCGCGTGATCACGCACGGGGACGCCTACCGGCTGACTCCCGTGCCCGCGGCCTGACGGCCCGCCCGTTACGGCCGCCCGCCCGGCCGAACCGGCCCGTGGCTTCCGGCACGCGGGCCCGCCGATCGCCACCCGGATTCCCGTCTCACTGCTCCGCGAAGGCGGACGAGCGCCTCCGACCGCCCCGAACGACCGAACGACCGGACGACGTGGCGCCAGGACGCACGTGGTCAGAGGGGCTTGAGCCGGGTGCGCAGGAGGCAGAATTCGTTGCCCTCCGGGTCGGCCAGGCAGTGCCAGCTCTCGGTGCCGGTCTGGCCGACGTCGACGGGCCGTGCACCGAGAGCGAGCAGCCGCTCCAGCTCGGCGTCCTGGTCACGGTCGGTGGCGTTGACGTCGATGTGCAGTGGGAGCTTCCCGGTCCGCGGGTCGCTGCTCGCGCTGAGGACGAGGGTGGGCTGCAGGCCGCCGAAGCCGGCGTCGGGCGGCCCGATCTGGATGCTTCCGTCGTCCTCCCGGTCGAGTTCGACGTAGCCGAGCACCTCGCTCCAGAAGGCGGCGAGCCGCTCGGGGTCGGCGCAGTCGATGACCAGTTCACTGATGCGGCATGCCATGCCCGCCAGTGTAGGTCGGCGGCCCGGGAGTCCGTCGTCGGCCTCGTGCCCAAGGGCAACGCCCTACGGGATCGCGAACTGCCGACCACCACGCGCGAGCGCAACGCGGCGCGCCTCTCGCGGTCGGCGATCCGATTCGCGGCGTTCGCGGATGGTGTCGGGGATGCCTCGACGTCGCAGCAGCCGACGGATCGGCCCGGGTCAGCCCGCCACGGGCCATACCGGGTCAGGCACCTCCGCCGGCCACACGATCAATCAGTGGCGGAGTCCTGGCCCGGATCGGGCACAGGGGTCGGCACGAAGAGGCTCAGCCGATAGGTGGTCGGCTGCACCAGACGCCCACAGAAGGTGTCCATCCGCACCGCCGTCCAGTCGATCTGTCTGTCCGTCGCCCGGAGATGCTGGATGTGAGCGCGCCATTCCGACTCGTCCTGGGTCTCGAAGAGCACGTCCCAGCTACCCGCGTCAGGTGCGAAGCGATCGGCGGCCCGCCGTATCTCGTCCTGCCGCTGACGCCTTCTCTTCCGCTGCCCTGGCATAGGCCCAGCATCGCTCGCATCCACCGTCGCAGCAAGGCAATTGCCATGCGGCTCCCCCCGGTCGACTCGCCCGGTCGGCTGTCGGGGGGTGCCCGGCTCTACGGTCTTCCCGTGATCGACGGCCACGCCGCCGTGTACGAGGGCGGCCGGGACCGGAGCCCGCTTCGACGCGGACGAGCCCGGCGGCGGCGCGTCCGCGTTCGGCCGTTGCGCAGTCAGTCCGAAGGGACTGCTCGGGTCAGCCGCGAACGCGGCTGACCCGACCCTCGTCCCAGACCGGTTCGTCCGCCTCCACCACCTGGCCGTCGGCCCGGAAGACGAGGAAGCGGCTGAACACCCGGGCGAACCAGCGGTCGTGGGTGACCGCCACCACCGTTCCGGTGAAGGCCGCCAGGGCCTGTTCCAGGGCCTCCGCCGAGATGAGGTCGAGGTTGTCGGTCGGCTCGTCCAGCAACAGCAGGGTCGCCCCAGCGAGTTCCAGCAGCAGGATCTGGAAGCGTGCCTGCTGTCCGCCCGACAGGGTTTCGAAGTTCTGGCGGCCGGCGCCGGCCAATCCGTAGCGACTCAGGGCCGACATGGCGCGCTCCAGGTCCAGCCCGGCCCGGTCGCCCTCGCCGGCGCCGAGGATGTCGGCCGGGGTGCGGCCGGCCCACTCCGGGTGACGGTGCGTCTGGGCGAACAGTCCTGGCCGTACACGTGCACCGAGCCGGCATTCACCGGTGCGCGCCACGGTCGCGGCCGCGTCCCCGCCGGCCTCGTCCAGCAGGCGGAGGAAGTGGCTCTTGCCGGATCCGTTCGAGCCGAGCACGCAGACCCGGTCGCCGAAGAACACCTCCAGGTCGAACGGCCGCATCAGCCCGGTGAGTTCCAGGTCGCGACAGGTGATCGCCCGAAGGCCCGTCCGGCCGCCGCGCAGGTCCGGCACGACCCGCTGCCGGCGTGGCGGCGCGGGCGGCGGCCCGACCGCCTCGAACTTCGCCAGCCTGGTCTGGGCCGCGTGGTACCGCGAGGCCATCTCGTCACTGATGGACGACTGTTGGCGCAAGGTCCTGACGAGGTCCTTGAGCTGCTCGTGCTTCTCGCTCCAGCGCTGCCGCAGCTCGGCCGCGCGTTGCCAGCGGGCCTCACGGGCTTCGCCCCAGGTGGCGAATCCGCCGCCGTGGGTCCAGGCCGTGCCGCCCTCCAGTGTCACGACCTGGCCGGCCGTCCGGCTCAGCACCTCGCGGTCGTGGGTGATCAGCAGCACACCCTGCCGGGTCTGGGCGAGCTGCTCCTCCAGCCAGCGCTTTCCCGGGACGTCCAGGTAGTTGTCCGGTTCGTCGAGCAGCAGCAGTTCGGCCGGGCCCCGGAGCAGGGCCTCCAGGACGAGCCGCTTCTGCTCGCCGCCGGACAGTGTCGCCACCTCCCGGTACTGCGCGATCTGGAACGGGATGCCGAGTGCGGCGACCGTCACGGTGTCCCAGAGCACCTCGTAGTCGTACCCGCCGGTCTCGCCCCAGTCCACCAGCGCCTGGGCGTAGCGGAGTTGGGTGGGCTCGTCGTCGGCCTCCATCATGGCGAGCTCGGCCGCGTCGAGGGCGGCGGCCGCCGCCCGGAGCGGCGGTGGTGCGACGGTGAGCAGGAGGTCCCGGACGGTGCGGTCGTCGCGCAGGCTGCCGATGAACTGCGGCATGACCGCAAGGGCACCCTGACTGCGGAACGACCCCTGTTGTGCCGGGAGTTCGCCCGCGAGGGTGCGCAGCAGCGTGGTCTTGCCCGCACCGTTGTCGCCGATGAGCGCGACCGTTTCGCCGGCGGGTACACGGAAGGAGACGTCGTGGAACAGCTCGCGACCGTCGGCGAGAACGTGACCGAGGCCGGTGGCTTCGAGATAGCCCATGGGAGCGGATCCTAGTCGCCGAACGCTCGGTGGGCGATTCAATTCCCGCGCCTCTCCGATGGATCCGTCTCCCGCTTGACCCATCGCCAACTATTGCTCATCGGATCATATCCAGTAGCTCGATCGGGCTATTCACTCGTCAGCCTGAACGCTTCACCAAATGCCTTGCCCGAACCGGCCGTATACACAATGGTTGTGCCCGAAGGAAGCCACCAGGCGGGCCGTTCACGCCCTCCCGAGGCGGCTCTGCCTGCGTGCGTGCGTGGGCGTCCGAAGCGTGGCCGGCCCTCCACGGAAATGCGAGAGACAGCCGATGTCATCCCCCGTCACCCCGCACTCCACGGCCCTCGCCCCGGGATCCGCACCGGTCACCGTCGCACTCGTCGGGGCGGAATTCGGCTGGGGCAGTTCGGGAAAGCTCAGCGCGGTGCTCTCCGCCCTGCGGGACCGCCCGACGACGCCTCCACTGCGCTTCGTCGGGCTGGCGTCGGGGCTGGGCCGCCCGCTGCTCGCCGAGCACACGGTGGACGACTGGCACGACCTGCCGGACGATCCCGACCGGTCGGCCGCCGCGGTCCGGGACGTGGTGCGGTCGCAGCAGGTGCGGGCCGCCGTGGTCGTCCTGGACGGCGCGGCGGCGCAGGCCCTACTGGCCGCAGGAGTGCCCACCGTGTTCGTCGACAGCCTGCCCTTCCTCTGGTCCGAGGGCGACCGCTCCGCACTGCCCCTGGACGCGACGGTGTACTGCGCCCAGAAGAGCGTCGAGCTGCCGCCCGAGTGCCTGGACGTCCTGGCCGACGCCCGGGGGCTGCACTGGGTCGAGGCGGTGATCGCCCGGCGCCGCGCCGCGGAGCCGCAGCGCGGCGCCGGACGGGGCACCGGCCGCCCGTGCCGCAAGGCACTGATCAGCCTGGGCGGTCTGCGGGCACCGAGGCTCGACGATCCCGGGCACTACCCGCGTCTGGTCGTCCCGGCCGCACTCGAGGCCCTCGCCGCCTGCGGGGTCGAGGAGGTGCACATCGCCGGCAACCTGCCCGCCGACCTGGCGGGCCGGCTCGTCGACGCGGCGATCGCCCCGCCTCGGACGACCACCGGACCGCTCACGCACGGCGCGTTCCTGGACCGGCTGGACGACTGCGACGTCCTGCTCACCTCGCCGGGTCTGACCACCCTGCTGGAGGCGGGCGGGATGCGCGTCCCCACCGTCTGCCTACCACCGCAGAACCTCAGCCAGATCTTCAACGGCCGGTACCACAGCCAGGCGCTCGGGGCCGGGCTGCGGGTGCCCTGGCCCAAAGCCGTGCTCGCCGAGGACGAGGCACTGGCGCTCCGCTCGGAGGGCGAGGACAGCGCCCTCGAACTGATTTACGGCGCGATCGCGTCGGCGGCGCAGGGCGATGACCGCCCAGCCGTCGGCCACGCCCTGCGCGACGGCGTCCTGGAGGCACTGCGCCGGGCCGCCGGGGTCGACGACTGGGGCGCGCTCACCACCGCGATCGGCACCGGCGGCGCGGCCCAGGTGGCCGACGCCCTGCTCGGTGTCCTGGGCGCGGCGGATCCGCGCTCCTGACCCGCGCACTCCCGCCACCCCACCCCGTCCACTCGTCCCGTGAGTCGCCTGGAAGGTCTCCACCCCGTGCGTGCCCGTGATCGTTACCTCTTCATCAGGATCCTGGAAGCCTGCAACGCCGACTGCTTCATGTGCGACTTCGCCCTCTCCCGCGACACGTTCCGCTTCTCCCGGGAGGACTTCGACGACCTGCTGCCGAAGGCCAGGGACGCCGGCGTGGGCTATGTCCGGTTCACCGGCGGCGAGCCGCTGATGCACCCGGACGTGGTCGAGCTGGTGCGCGCCGGGGCGGCCGCGGGGATGAAGATGTCCCTGATCACCAACGGCTCGCTGCTGCCCAGGATGGCCGCCCGACTGGCCGCGGCCGGCCTGGCCCAGGTGATCGTCAGCCTGGACGGCGCCTCCGGCGCCACCCACGACGTCTACCGGCGCTCCCCCGGCATGTTCGACAGCGGGCTGCAGGGCCTGCGCGACGCCGCCGCGCTCGGCGTCCTGCCCAGGGTCAACACCGTGGTCGGACCGCACAACTACGCCGAGATGCCACGGCTGCAGGAGGTGCTGACCGAGGCGGGGGTACAGCAGTGGGAGCTGTCCGCGCTCAAGCTCGACCGCACGATCACCTACCCCGACGCCGATCACGTCCGCAGCGTCTGCGATCCGATCTACGACGCCGACCCGGCCACCGTGCTGGTCCCGATGGGCAAGCGCTTCTACGGCGACACCCCGCAGGAGCAGGAGCGGTACTTCACCCGGTCCGTCACCCCGCGCGCCGCCGAACCGCTGTGCCACGTCGCCGACGACGTCATCTACGTCGACGGCAAGTACGGGCGGATGTTCGCGTGCAGTTGCATCCCCCACCGGGAGGGCGACGACGGGCCCGGGGGTGCCCCTCTGCGGGAGCAGGGGGTGATCCGGCTGGACACCCCGGTCTTCCGGGCGCACGCCGACTACTTCCGTGATCGCGGGCCCGAGGTGTGCAGCGGGTGCTCCACCACTGCCGCCGGATACAGCGACGATGTGGCGCGACTCGGGTCGGTGGGCGCATGGCACTACTGACCTCCGCCCGGGAGTCCCCGGCAACGCCGGGCGGTCGCGCCGCGCACGCCCCGCGGGTCCTGCTGAGTGCCCGCGAGGACCAGCTGGACTCGGTCCTCGCCCTGCGCCGGGTGGCCGCCCACCTCGGCGACCTCCGCCGGACCGACCCGTCCGAGCTCGAACCGCCACCGGTCGCGGCGCTGGTCTGCGACGACGCGGTGGCCACCGAACGGCTGCTGGGCTTGGGCGTGCCGGTGGTGCACCTCGGCTCGGGCCACCCCGGCCCGCCCGCAGCGGAGGCTCCGCCGGGGCGTGCCGTCGGACGGCTCCACCGGCCCGGGTGGCTGCCGCCGTCCGGGCCCCTCCCCCGCGGTACACGGCCGACCGGGGTGCTCGCGCCGCAGCGCACCGGTCGGAGCCGGACCCGCTCGGGCACCCTCCTGCTGCTTTCCCTGTGGGACGTACCCGAGGCGGACGCCGAGGCCTTCGCGACCGGGGCACTACGGGGGTGGGCCGAGGGGGCGCTGCACCGCACCGGAAACTGCACCGTGGTCACCGACACCGGGCTCGACCTCCTGCGGTCCGCCCTCGGCAGCCTCGCGGAGCATCCGGATGTCCGGGTGCACCGGGCCGCCGGGGCCGACGTGGACGCACTCCACGCCGATTCCGCCGTGTTCCTGGCCTCACCGGTCCTCGGGGCGCTCACACTCGCCCAGGCGCGGCGGGCACCACTGGTCCTGCTGCCGCCACTCGGGGCCGCCCAGCGGGACTTGGCCGACCGGCTCGCCGAGGTCCTGCCGCTGCCCCCGGCGGAGGATCCGGCCGACCCGGGTGTGTGGGCACTGCCCGCCGACGCCGCTGCCGGGCCCTGGCACCTGCTCGACACGGCCCTGGACGACCTGCGCGGCGCGCAGCGGGTCGCCCGCACCCTCCGTCAGCTCGCGCTCGCCCCGATGTGAGCCCGCCGTGTGCCCGACGTCCGCCCGACGTCCCCCCGCCGCGGCCCCTGCGTGGGCCCGCCCGTTCAGCCGTCCCGACACCGCCACCAACCGTCACCCCGCCCACCGACCGTCAGCCTGCTGGTCCGACCGCACCGGTCGCGGCCACCCCGTCCACGTCGTCCGCGTCGTACTGGAGCCGCCATGTCCGACACACTCCGCGAGTCCACGGCTGCCGCCCGCCCCGAACTGATCCGCCCCAGGGTCCCGGAGACCGACTGGGACGACTGGCGCTGGCACATGCGCCGGCGCATCACCACCGTCGACAAGGCGCGGCAGTGGATCAACCTCAGCTCCGACGAGGAGACGGCCATCGCCGGGGTGGCGGGCAAGTACCGCTGGAGCGTCACCCCGTACTACGCCTCGCTGATGGACCCGGACGACCCCGACTGCCCGGTCCGGCAGCAGGCGGTGCCGGCGCTCGGCGAGCTGATGGAGTTCCCCGGCGCCGAGGTCGACCCGGTCGGGGACACCTACTACCGCAAGACCAACCGGGTGGTGCACAAGTACCCGGACCGGGTGATCATGCTGATCACCGAGGCCTGCCCGGTCTACTGCCGCCACTGCACGCGCAAGTTCCACACCACCGACGTCGACGGCACCTACTTCCGCGACGACGAGGGCGGCTCCTACGACGAGGACCTGCGCTACATCGCCGACCACCCCGAGATCCGGGACGTCCTGCTGACCGGCGGCGACCCGCTGTCCTACCAGGACGGCAAGCTGGAGGAGATCATCGCCGGCCTCCGGGCGATCCCCAGTGTGGAGATCATCCGGATCGGCAGCAGGTTCCCGGTGCTGCTGCCGCAGCGGATCACCGAAAGCCTCTGCTCGATGCTCTCCCGCTACCACCCGGTCTGGCTGAACACCCACTTCAACCACCCGAAGGAGATCACCCCGGAGGCCGCGGCGGCGGTGGACCGCCTGCTGCGGCACGGGATCCCGGTCGGGAACCAGACGGTGCTGCTGCGCGGGATCAACGACGACGTCGCCACCATGCGCACCCTGATGACCGAGCTGCTGCGGATCCGGGTCCGGCCGTACTACCTCTACCACTGCGACAACGTCACCGGGGTCTCGCACTTCATGACGTCCGTGGAGAAGGGCTGGGAGATCATGGCCGGCCTCCAGGGCCACATCACCGGGTTCGGCGTCCCCCAGTACGTCCTGACCACGAAGATCGGCAAGATCCCCATCGCGCCGCCCTCCTACACCCAGATCCCCGAAGGCCTGCTGCTCCGCAACCACCGAGGCCAGGAAATGGTCGTCGACGGTTCGGCGCAGCCGATCACGGAGTCCGACACGGCATGAGCTCACTCGACAAGCGGCTCGGGCAGCGTTTCCTGCCCTACGGAGCGAACTACCTCGACTGGTCCGACATGTCGGAACTGCAGAAGGTGATCGAGCACCAGGTCCTGTTCCGCTACCAGACCGAGACCGAGAGCATGGCCTCCCGGCTGGAGCGGACGGCCGCCGAACGGCTGGGTGCAGGCCACGCCCTGGCCGTCCACAACTGCACGGAGGCACTGAGGCTGGCGCTGATCTCCACCGGCCCCGCCATCGGCGACCTGGTGCACATCCCGGCGGTCACGTTCGTCGCGGTGGCCGGCGCGGTGCTGTCGTGCGGCCTGATCCCCGTGCTGGTCGACGCCGACGACTCACTCTCCATGGACCCGACGCTGCTGCCGCCCGACGCCCGGCGGGTGATCACCGCCCACATGGAGGGCACCGTGGCACCGCTGCCGGCGGATGTCCCGTACCTCATCGAGGACTGCGCCCAGTCCCTCGGCGCGCGTTTGCCCGACGGTCGGTACGTCGGGACGGCCGGCTACGCCGGGACGTTCAGCTTCCACCACAACAAGGTCCTCACCTCGGGCGAGGGCGGGCTGGTCCTCACCAATGACGACGACGCCTGGGCGACCATGCGCCGCTACCACGACCACGGCTCGGCGCGGGTGCCCGGCCACTACCCGACATGGGACCAGGACGCCCACTTCGGGGAGAACTTCGTGACCAGCGAGCAGGTCGCGGCCGTCCAGTGCCAGCAGTTCCGGCACCTCGACGAGCTGCTCGCGGGCCTGGAGCGGATGTACGCCATCGCCATGGCCGAACTGCCCGACCGGCCCGACCTGGAGGTCCGGCCCCGGGCCGCCGGGGACGTCAAGGTCAGCCTGCGTTTCCGGTGCGAGAGCAAGGAGCTGCGGGACGCCGCGGTGACCGCGCTCACCGCCGCCGGCATCGCCAACTGGACGCTCGGGAAGTACCTGCTGCCCGAGCACCCGGTGCTCGCCGGCCGCCGTTCGCTCTACCGCGACGGCTTCCCCTGGAACCACGCCCCCGAGGGCCCGCTCGCGCTCAGCCGCGACGGCTTCGCCCGGACCAGGGACCTGCTGGACCGCACCCTGTGCGTGCCGCTCTCCCCCGAGCTGCCCGAGGAGGAGCAGGCCCTCGCGGCCAAGACCGTCCGCCAGGTGCTGGAGGCGGTGTGACCGACGCCGAGACGCTGTTGATGGTGGACGACCGGCCCTCGTCCTTCACCCGCTACGCGGCCCGGGAGCTGGCCGACCGGCTGGTCCTGCTGCGGTTCGCCGAGACACGCCTGGACCTGCCGGAGGACTACCTCCTGGAGACCGCGCACCTGCCCGCCTTCTGGGTGCGTGAGGGCGTGCCGGCGGAGGAGGAGGCGAAGCGGTACCGGGAGTGGGCGGCCGGGCTGACGCTGCCGCCGACCCGGTTCTGCAACCCGTCGGAGCCCCGCCAGGCCGTGGCCCAGCGGTTCGCGGCGCTCGCCGGCCTGCCGCACCTGACCGAGCAGCAGGTGACCCTCGTCCGGGACAAGGCCGCCATGAAGGCCCGGTTCCGGGAACTCGGCCTGCGGACGGCGGAGTTCACCCGAGTGTGGTCGAGCGCCGAGGTCGAGCGGTTCGCCGGGCGGCACGGCTGGCCGGTGGTGCTCAAACCGGTGGACTCGTTCGCCTGTGTGGACACCTACCGTCTCGCCGGGCCCGGTGACCTCGCCGGGATCGACCTCACCGCACGGCAGTGGATGGTGGAGGAGCACCTCGGCGGTACCGAGTGGGAGGTGTGCGCGATCATCCTCGGCGGCGAGGTGCTGGACGCGTGGCCGAGCGCGATGCCCTGCCGACCGCTGGACATCGTCGACGGCGCGATGAACGCCAACATCAGCGTCGGCACCGGTGAAGGGCCGCCGGTCGACGTGCGGGCGCTGGTCCAACGCATCGCCACCGGGATGGGCATCGACCACGGGTACGCCCACATGGAGTTCTTCCTGATCGACGGCGAGGTGTACGCGGGCGAGATCGGCGTACGGCTCGCGGGCTGCGAGATCCCCGCCAACCACGGCCACGCGTACGGCTTCGACGTGTTCGGCGCCACCCTGGCGGTCTACCTCGGCCGCCGGCCCGAGCTGGACTACCGCGAGCGCCGCTGTGCGGGCGACCTGCTGCTGCCACTGCCCGGCTCCGGGACGATCCGGCGGATCACCTCCCGGGAGGAGCTGCTGGGGATGCCCGGCGTCGTCGACGCCGTCCTCAAGGTCCGTGCCGGTGACCGGGTGGCGGCCCGCCGGGCCTCGCACAACGCCTCGGGGTACGCCCACGTCGTGGGAGGGTCGGTCGAGGAGGTGGAAGTCCGCATGCGCGAGGTGCTCGACCGCTTCGCGATCGAGGTGGTGCCGGCTCGGGAGGCCGGTGTCGTCCCCACCTGATCCCGCCGTGCCGCCCGCCCGCGCAGCGGCCCGGCACCCGACTCCGCCGCCCCGTGCGGCCACGGAACGGAGAACGACCACGTGACCAGCGGCCTGCCCCGTCGCTTCCTCGATCTGCTCACACGCCCCCGGGTGGCCGGGGCGGCCTGGTGGAGCGTCGTCTCCAGGCTGCCGGTCTATCTGATGTCGCTGGCAATCGTCCTGACCGTCCGTGAGCAGGGCGGCAGTTACGCCCAGGCCGGTCTGGTCGCCGCGCTGTACACGCTGGGGATGGCCCTCGGCAGCCCGCTGATCGCCCGCCACCTCGACCGTCGCGGCCGGGCGGCGGTGCTGACGGCGACCGCCGTCGCCTACCCGGTGGCGCTCACCGTCCTGGTGTGGTTCACCCACCCCGGCGGCTGGGCACAACCCGCGGCGGCGGTCCTCGCCGGGGCGGTGCTGCCGCCCGCGAACGCCTGTATGCGGTCGCTCTGGGCGCGGCTGCCGCTCCAGGAGGAGGAACGCGAGACCGCCTACCTCTGGGAGGCGCTGCTCACCGAGGTCCTGGTGATCGGCGCCCCGCTGATCCTGGCAGCGCTGATGCTGGTCGGCTCGGCGGGCCTGGCGCTGACGACGGTCGCGGTGCTGGGCGGCGTGGGCACGCTCGGGCTCGCGTACACCCGGCTCCCGGTCGGCACCGAGGACACCGCAGTGGCCGCTCCGAAGGAGCCGCGCCACCCGCTCGGACCGCTACGGGAGCCCGCCCTGCTGGCCCTGACCGGCATCATGGCCCTCTCCGCGGTGCCCATCGGCCTGCTGACGCTGGCCATCCCGGCCTTCGTCGACCGGCACGGAGCCCCGGGCGGCGCGGGCGTGGTCTACGCCTGCTGGGGGGTCGGCAGCGCCCTGGGCGCCCTCTGGCTCGGCCGCTCCCAGTCCCGGGTGGCCCCCCAGGTGCGCTTCCCCCGGCTGCTCCTGGCGTACGCCCTCGGGACGGGCCTGACCCTGCTCGCCGGTTCCCCGGTGGGCCTCGCGGTGGCCCTCGCGGTGGGCAGCGCACCCATCGCCCTGGTCTCCGCCAGCGAGATGACCCTGGTGAGCGGCATCGCCGACGGCCGCTCGCTGGCCGAAGCCTTCACCTGGGCCTCGCTGGCCACCGTCCTGGGCGACGCGCTGGGCCAGCAGGCCGGCGGGCTGCTGATGGACCCGCTCGGGCCGCGCGCGGTGTTCGCCGTGGCGACCGGCACCGCCTTGGCCGCCGCCGCACTGGCCTTCGCCTGCCGGGGGCTGCTGACCCGGCGCGCGGTGCCGGTGGTGGAGTGTGCGGCATGACGGCCGGGCCCACCACCCGGGACCCGCCGGCCGGCCCGTCGACGCACCGCCTCATCAGACCTGTCGCCCCCGGACGCCAGGCTGACCCTCATCGGCTCGCGCGCCGAGCCGCTCCCCTTCCCCCGCCCTCCCGGCGCGGACCACACGAGGTGTCCACCATGAACGCTGCCCCCACCGACCAGCGGCCCGACCTGCCGTCCGGACCCGCCCCCCTGTTCCGTCCGGTCACCCGGGACCAGTTACCGCAGGCCGTCCGGGAGTTCCTGGCATCCCCCCAGCTCCTGCCGGTGCCGGTCCCGACCGAGGACCGCGCCGATCTGGCGCAGAGCGTCGAGCTCGCCGGTCGGCTGTACGGCGGCCTGCGGCAGCCGCACCCGCTGGATGTCGGGATCGTCCTCGGCGCGGCACAGCTGCCCGAGGGGCTCGCGGACCTCGCCCGCCCGCTCGCCCGGACCTGGGTGGCCGAGGAGGAACTGACGGACGTCGCGGCGTTCCAGGAGCGGCACAGCGGTTCGCTGCTGCTCGTCGGCCGCTACGACCGCCTCACCCTCGACCCCGTCCGGGCCCTGCTGCTGGCCACCTACCGCGGCCGACCGCACGGGCTGACGCTGCTGAGCGGCCGGGACGACGCCTCGGTCGGCTGGAACGTGGCCAAGCAGTACGCGGAACCGGCGCTCGACGTCGACGCGCTGGGCCTGTTCACCGACACCGACCGGCCGCCCCGGCTGCCGGGTGTCCAGGTCTTCGACGACCGTGACTTCGACCGCGAGGACATCCAGGCCCAGATCCTCGGCACCCGCTGGCGGCGGGTGGCTTTCCAGGGCCACGGCAAGGACGACAGCGTCAACCTCGGCGAGTTCACCATCTGCGGCCTCAACGGCTCGGCCCCGGCCGTGCCCGGGCTGCTCGGCCCGCGCTGCGCCTACGGGCTGCCCTGCTACAAGCCGGAGGACAAGCTCGTCCCGCTCAACCGGGTGGAGGCCGTGGAGCTGGTGCTCAGCGCGTGCAACAGCGGCCCGCTCGCGGACCTCGCCCTGTACGACCCGAAGTACCAGCTGCTGCTGAACGCGCTCGACGGCCCGGCCCGCACGGTGGTCTCGGCCGTGTCGGTGCACGACACCGACCGCCCGGAGAACGTCGCCTGGATGCACGGCGCCCTGGTCGGCGCGGACTCCGTCGACACCCTCAACGCCAGCCTGGCCGGCTCCCACCCCTACCCGGCGTTCATGCGCTTCGGCCTGCCAGGAGCACCGGAGGACGCCCCGCCGCCCCCGGCCCCGGCGGACCACCGCCCCGACCCGCTGCTGCTCACCGTGGGCGCCCGGCTCACCGCCTACCTCGCCTCGGAGCTGCTGCCGCACAACCACCCGCTGCGGCCGCGGCTGACCAAGCTGGCCCGGAAGGTCGACCTCTGGGTGGCCAGGCCGACCCACCTCGCCGACCAGTCGCCGGACCAGATCCGCGCATCGCTCACGGCGGACCTGCAGTCCCTCGACCACGTGATCACCGAGCAGGTCGCGGCCAACCCCGAGCACGAGCTGATGAACTACCCGGCACACTTCGGCGACCGGAGCAGCCTGGACCCGCAGGTCCGCGAGGTCACCTGCCCGTGCGGGCGCCCCGCGCAGGAGTTCACCCGGCGGGGCCTGCTCCCGCACGTCCTGGACACCACGTGCGTCGTCTGCATGCGCTGCGGCGACGTCACCTTCCAGCTCCCGGACGCCCCCACGCTGCTCGCCCACGCCGCGGACGAGGTCGAGCAGGGCGGGGTGCTGGAGGTCCGGGCGCTGGTCACCGCGCCCCGGACCGGCCCGGTCCGGCTGGGGCTCTTCGTCCCGGGCTACCTGCGCGAGGACACCACGGTGGAGCCGGTCACCACGAGGCTCCGGCTCACCGGCGGTGACGCCGAGGAGGTCGCGTTCCGCGTGCGGTTCGCCGCCGACACCGCCCCGCAGGCCTACTACTTCACGGTGTTCGCCGTGCAGGACCTCGCCGTCTCGACGGCCCGGCGCCACTTCGGGGTCGTCCCCGTGAGCGCCTGACCCACCCGCAACCCCCTAGGGAGAACCATGGAGAGCCAGACCAAGCCCGCGATCGAACTGATCGAGCAGAACGGCGAGGTGACCCTCAGCATCGGCGGCGAGCAGGCCATGCAGGCCTGGGAGCGGGACTTGATGTGGGCCAGCGCCGACATGCTCTGCGAGTACGGCCGGGACTTCTACGAGGTGGGGCTGGGCCTCGGCCTGTCCGCGCTGCGGATCGCCGGCAACCCGGCGACCCGACGGCACACCGTGCTGGAACTCTTCGACGAGGTCGAGGACCTCTTCCGGGCCCGGCACCCCGAGCTGCCCGACAACCTCACCGTCGAACGCGGCGACTTCTTCCAGCGGATCTTCGAGCTGCCGTCCGAGAGCATCGACGGAATGTTCTTCGACCCGGCCCTCGACATGGAGGTCTGGACGGACGCCGAGCTGTGGGTCAGGACCATGCCGGAGGTCGTCCGGGTGCTGCGTCCCGGCGGCGTGTTCATCCCGTTCTTCAGCACCAAGCCGGAGCTGCGCTGGCAGTACCTCCCGCACTTCCGCCGGATCCGGGTCGAGCGGCACCCCTTCGTCGCGTACGACACCACCGAGTACACCCACGGCGGCACCACCGGCGACGCCTTCATCCAGTGCTTCCTCAAGGACTGACCCCGGCACGCCGCCTTCAGCCCACGCCCGCCCGCCGGTCGGCCCTCACCCGACACCCGGTCACCGGCGCTGCTCCGGAGGTATCCCCATGGCCATCACACTGCCCCATGACTCCCGCCCCGACCTGGGCATCCGTTCGATCTTCCTCGCCGGCCCGTTCATCCAGCTCCTGGACCCGGAGACCGGAGAGATGCCGGCCGATGCCCGGGCCCCGTTCGACGTCCTGATCAAGCACTTCGAGGCGCAGGGGCTCTCCGTGCACAACGCCCACCGCCGCGAGGCGTGGGGTGCGGACCTGATGCGGCCGGATCAGTGCACCAAGCTCGACCAGGACGAGATCCGCAAGGCCGATGTCTTCGTCGCCCTCCCGGGCCACCCGGCCTCCCCGGGCACCCACATCGAGATCGGCTGGGCCAGCGCGTTCGACAAGCCGATCGTCCTGCTGCTGGAACGCGGCCGGGAGTACACCTTCCTGGTCCAGGGCCTGCACACGGTGGCCTCGGTGGAGTACGTCGTCCACACCGACATCGCCGCCTGCCTGCCTGCCGTCGACCGGGCAGTGGACCTGGCGGTGCTGCGGCAGCGGGAGGGCAACGGCGGTCGGTGACCGGCGAGCGCCCGGGCTCCGGCCTCGGCCGGAGCCTGAGCGGAAGCCGGAGCCGGAACGGAAGCGGAAGCCCGAGCCGGAACGGAAGCGGAAACCGGAACGGAAGCCGAAGCAGGAGCCGGAACGGAAGCCTCCCGCACCCGGCCCTGCCGCCGACTCCCGAGGAGGAGAACCGATGAACAAGTCCGCCCGGCTCCTGGCAGCCGTCCTCGCGTGCCTCGCGCTGATCGCCACCACGTCGGGCGGCTCGCGACCCGGCAACGGGCGGCGCGCCGAGCCGGCCCGGACGCCGGCCGCGGCCGTCTACGTGGCCGAGCTGACGGGCGACTCCTCGGGAGGCAGCTGGTCCGGGCACGAGCGGGTGACCTTCGGCAACGTCTCGGCGGAGCCGCTCCACGAGGTCTTCCTGAGGCTGTGGGGCAACGCCCACGGAGGCTGCACGGCACCGTCCGTCACCGTGACACACCTGGTCGGCACCGCCGCGGACGACCTCTCGGTCGGGTGCACCGCGCTGCGGATCGCCCTGCCGGCGCCGCTCGGTCACGGCGGGCGCCACACGGTCGGCTTCGACCTCACCATCCGGGCTCCCGAACGCACGGACGACGCCGACCGGTTCGGGCGGCACGGGGCGTACAGCTACTTCGGCAACGCCCTGCCGGTGCTCGCGGTGCGGGACGCCACCGGCTGGCACCTCGACCCGTTCACCGACACCGGGGAGTCCTTCTACACGGTGGCCGCCGACTTCACCGTCGTACTGGACCATCCGGCCGCCCTGGGGGTACCCGCCACCGGGAGCTCCTCCGACACCCCTGGCGCCTCCGGACGGACCGTCACCACGGCGACCGCCCGGCAGGTGCGTGACTTCGCCTGGGCCGCAGGCCCGTTCGACACCGTCTCCGGAGTCTCCGCCGACGGGGTCAGGGTCAACGTCCACACGGCGGCCGGCGTCGGCGCGGCGGACGCGCGGGCGATGCTGGCCACCGCCGAGTCCGCGCTGGACGCGCACGGCCGCGCATTCGGCGCGTACCCGTACCCGGAGCTGGACGCCGTCCTGGACAACGCCCTCTGGTTCAGCGGCATGGAGTACCCGGGGTTCGTCCTGGACCGGGTGAACACGACCGCACTCGTCCACGAGATCGCCCACCAGTGGTGGTACGGCATCGTCGGGGACGACCAGTACCACCAGCCCTGGCTGGACGAATCGTTCGCCGAGTACGCCACCGACCTGGCCGGCGGCCGGGACGGGGCGGACTGCTGGAGCGCCGTCGTGTGGTCGTCGCCGCAGGAACGGATCACCAACGGCATGGCGTACTGGGACGAACACCCGGCCCGGTACGGGGTCGTCGTGTACGACTACGGCGCGTGCGCGCTGCACGACCTAGGGCGGCTGATCGGAGCCGACGTGATGACCCGCCTGCTCCGCGACTACGTGCGCGAGCACCGGTACGGCGTGAGCAGCACTCCCGCCTTCACGTCCGCCGCCCAGGCCGCCACCGCCGAGGACCTCACCCCGTTCTGGGCCGCCCACCGGATCGACGCCTGACCGACCGGCCGTGGGCGGGCGGCCCGGAGCCGCCGAGAGTCACCGTCCCGGCCAGGACGCACTGTCCGGACCGCCGCCGGCTCCCCGGCCACTGCGGTGACGCCCCGGCCTGGGCGGGGCTCCGCCCTCAGAGCCAGCCGCGACGGCTGGCCTGGACGCCGAGCTGGAAGCGCGTCCGCGCGCCGAGGACCTCCTGGAGGCGGGTGATGCGACGGGCCACCGTCCGTTCACTGACGCCGATCTCGCGGGCGATCGACTCGTCGGTCAGACCGCCGCTGAGGTAGGTGAGCAGTTGCCGGCTCTCGACTCCTGGAGCCGTCCCGCTGTCGTCCCCGGTCTCGACGGCGGCCGGCAGCGGGACGGCGATCTGCCAGAACGACTCGAACACCCCGATCAGCGAGTCGAGGAGGTCCGATCGCTGCACGACGATGTGGTGCCGGCGGTCCCAGTCGCTGGACGGGGGGCACACGAGCGCGAACCGGTCGTCGCAGATGCCCATGTTCAGCGGCACCTCGGGAAAGACGCGGGCTCGTTCCCCGAGGTCGATGGAGGTCTGCACGGCCTGTCGGGCGGCCCCGTCCCGCAGCACCCGGGACCCGTAGACGACCGTGCACGTCACACCGCGGGTCAGCGCCTCCCGGCAGCCGGGGGCCAGCATGTTGGGTTGTGCGGATCGGCCGGTGAACCCGATGGTCAGGCCGCGCACCCGGTCGGTGGCCTCGTCGTAGAGCCGCCGGACGAGTGCACTGCGGGCCGCCTCCGTCCGGGCGACCTCGATGTAGTCGGCTCCGTCGGCGTGGTGGTGGTCGCGCCAGAAGCGGGACAGTTCCTCGACGCCGTCGTGCAGGGCGGCGAGTTCCTTGCTGCGCCTGTCCACCACGACGTCCAGCGCGGCGCGTGGGGGGCGGGCGACCAGCCGTGTGCCGTCCGGTTCCACCAGGCCGAGGCCGGTCAGTTCGCCGATCGCCGTGCCCATGGCGTGCGAGGTCACCCGCAGGGCGCCGGCCAGTTCGGCAGGGGCCAGCGGGCCGCGCTCGACGAGGAGGAGGTAGGCGTTCTCGGCCGTCTGGCTCATACCTATGCCATGAAGCGAATACACCTCTCGATCGTCTCACGAGGCCGACCGGATCCGGCGAGCGAGGCTGTCGTCTTTCCGCCATGCCGGATTCTGCCAAGGCGAAATCGTCGCCGGCGGTTCGGCCCCGCCGCACACTCTGCATGCGGCATCGCCGACCGCTACCCGCCGGCCCGAGCTGCAGCCTGCCCTCCCGCTGCGTGGTGGAGCCGTCGGCGCACCCCCCTCGACCTTCGTGCGGTCGGTCCAGGCCGGTCGAGCATGAGAAGGGAGCGTCGTCTCCTGACATCCCCTCGGCAGACGAAAACGCGCACATATCTGTTCAGTCATGTTGACTTCTGTGTAATCGCGCTTCATATTGGGCGAAATTGAGCGCTCACACCGCCGCCGGCCCGGCATCGGGCTCCGGCGGGCGCTCAACCCGGCCCACCCGACCGGGACATCAGAGGCCCATGCGTTCCATCCCGTTGCGATCCCTCCGCGACAGGACCCCCACCCATGGAACTGGAGCATTCCGTGCGATCACTTCCCCGCACCCTCAGAGGCGGGGCCACTGCGCTGGCAGCGCTGGCCCTGGGCATCGCCGCCACCTGGACGCCGACCCTGGCATCCGAAGCCCAGGCCGCGCAGCCGCAGCATCAGCAACAGCGGATCACCATCGACGGATCGTCAAGTGGCCTGGCTTTCGACGGACTTGGGGCCATCAGCGGCGGCGGCGCCACCTCGCGGCTGCTGGTCGACTACCCGGAGCCGCAACGCAGCCAGGTGCTCGACTACCTGTTCAAGCCCGGCTACGGCGCCGCGTTGCAGATGCTGAAGGTGGAGATCGGGGGCGACGGGAACTCCTCCGACGGCCCCGAGCCCAGCCACATGCGCACCCCCACCGAGGTCAACTGCGAACGCGGTTACGAGTGGTGGCTGATGGAGCAGGCCAAGGCGCGGAATCCGGACATCACGTTCTACGGCCTGGAGTGGGCTGCGTCGGGCTGGCTGAACGGCGGCGTGTGGTCCCAGGACAACATCACCTACATCCAGTCCTGGCTGGGATGCGCCGAGAGCCACGGCCTGAAGATCGGCTACCTGGGCGGCTGGAACGAGAACGGCTACAACAAGGCCTGGTACCAGACCCTCCGCGCCGCCCTCGACAGCAGCGGTCACGGCGACACCCTGCTGGTGGCGTCCGACAACGACGACGAGAACTGGTCGGTGGCGGACGACCTGGCCGCCGACCCCGCCTTCAACAAGGCCGTCGCAGCCGTCGGCCTGCACGGTGTCTGCTGGCACTCGACCCCGGCCTACACCGCCTGCCCCGGCAGCGCCACCGCGAAGGGGCTCGGCAAGCCGCTGTGGGTCGCCGAGGACGACGTCGACAGCTACGGCTCCCAGCCGGCGGCGCTCGCCCGCAACCTCAACCGTGAGTACATCGACGCCAAGGTGACCTCGGACATCAAGTGGGCGCTGGTCAGCTCCTGGCCCTCGAACCTGCCGTTCGCCGGGGCCGGCCTGATGGCGGCCGACCAGCCCTGGTCGGGCAACTACGCGGTGAGCCGCAACATCTGGGCGATGGCCCACACCACGCAGTTCGCCCATCCGGGCTGGCGGTACCTGGACACCTCGGTCGGCTACCTGTCCGGTGCCGGTGTCAACGGCGATCCCCACAGCGGCAGTTACGTCACCCTCAGGTCCGGCCAGGACTACAGCACCGTCATCGAGACCACCGACGCCACCGCCGCGAGGACGGTCGACTTCACGGTCACCGGCGGCCTGTCCGGCGGCGCGGTGCACGTCTGGGCCACCAACATGAACAGCACCGACTCCTCCCAGTGGTTCGTCCACACCCAGGACGTCACCCCGCAGCGCGGAGCCTTCTCTCTCACGCTCCAGCCCGGCTACGTCTACACCGTGACCACCACCACCGGTCAGGGCAAGGGTGACGCCGTCGCGCCGGCGGCGAAGTCGTTCCCGCTGCCCTACCGGGCCGACCTGAGCACCCAGCAGGCCGGGGTGGCAGGCCGCTACTTCCACGACTGGGCGGGCGCGTTCGAGACCGCACCCTGCCCGGCCGGGGCCGGCACCCCGATGTGCCTGCGCCAGGTCCTCACCCAGGCGCCGCACCCGTGGCACTCGGACATGAACTACACCCCCGCCACCCTGCTGGGAGATCCGGCCTGGAGCAACTACCGCGTCAGCACGGACGTCCTGCTCGAACAGGGCGGCAGCTCCGCCGAACTCCTCGGCCGGATCGACCACGTGGACCACGACCGGTCCGCCTACCACCTGAAGATCGACGACGCCGGGACGTGGCGGCTGTCCACCGAGAACCGCTCCGGCACGGACACGCTGCTGGCGAGCGGCAGTTACCCCGGCGCAGGCGCCGGGACCTGGCACAACCTCGCGCTCGCGATGCAGGGCCCGTCGATCACCGCGTCCGTCGACAACGTCGAGGTGGCCGCCGTGACCGACGCGGGCCACGTCGTCGGCCAGAGCGGTCTTGCCGTCGGCGGCTTCCAGCACGCCGACTTCGCCAACCTCGCCGTCACCCCGCTCACCGGTCCGGCGGTCACCCCGGTCACCAGCGTCAACAGCGGCAAGTGCCTGGACGTGACCGGTGCCTCCGGCGCCGACGGCGCGCCGGTCGTCCAGTGGGCCTGCGGTCCGGGCAAGGCCAACCAGCAGTGGACGCTCGTCCCCGTGGCGGGCACCGGCGCCGTCCAACTGATCTCCGTCAACAGCGGCAAGTGCCTGGACGTGACCGGCGGCTCCAGCGCCGACGGCGCGCCCGTGGTCCAGTGGGCCTGCGGTCCGGGCAAGGCCAACCAGCAGTGGACGCTCGTCCCCGTGGCGGGCACCGGCGCCGTCCAACTGATCTCCGTCAACAGCGGCAAGTGCCTGGACGTGACCGGCGCCTCCGGCGCCGACGGCGCGCCGGTCGTCCAGTGGACCTGCGCCACCGGCCGGACCAGCCAGCAGTGGGCCACGACGCAGTAGCCGCGACACCGCCGTCCCGATTCACGACCGGTCTCGTTGTGCTGTCCGGCCGCGAGACCGATCACCCCACCCAGTCGCAGTCCCACTCCCACTCCCCGCGCTCGCAGCGACGAACCCGCCGTCGGCCTGCCGGCCTGACCCCGCCGTCCGCGGGGCGCGAGCCACGTGGCACGACACACCCCGGCCCGCCGCACGGGCCGCCCCACCACTCTCGGACACACCGTCCGAGCCGTCCGGATCCCCCCACAAGGAGCTGGTATGACCTGGCGATCACGACCACGCACCACCCTGCTCTCCGCACTCGCCCTGACGGTGGGCGCGCTCACCGGCGTGGCGGCAACCACCCCCGCACAGGCCACCGCCGCGCAGGCCTCCGCCGCGCAGGCCTCCGCCGCGCAGGCCACCGCCACGCAGGCCTCCGCCGCGCAGGCCTCCCCAGCGACCACGATCACCGTCGCCGGCAACCAGCCGGGCCGGGTGTTCGACGGCGTCGGCGCCATTTCCGGCGGCGGCGGCAACTCCCGGCTGCTGGCGGACTATCCGGAACCGCAGCGCAGCCAGGTGCTGGACTACCTGTTCAAGCCGGGCTACGGCGCCGCGCTCCAGATCCTCAAGGTGGAGATCGGCGGTGACACCAACTCCACCGACGGCGCCGAGGCCAGCCACATGCACACCGCCGACACCGTGGACTGCAACCAGGGCTACGAGTGGTGGATGATGGAGCAGGCCAAGGCCCGCAACCCCGGCATCAAGCTGGCCGCGCTCTCCTGGGGTGCCCCCGGCTGGGTCAACGACAACAGCACCACCAGCAACACCGTCTACACCCCGAAGATGCACGACTACCTGCTCTCGTGGCTCGGCTGCGCCCGGCAGCACAACCTCACCATCGACTACCTCGGCGGCTGGAACGAGCACGACGCCGACCCGCAGTGGTTCGTGGGCCTGAAGAACAAGCTCGTCGCGGGCGGCTTCGGCTCGGTGAAGGTCGTCGCCCCGGACCAGTTCGGCTACCGGGTGGTCGACCAGATGACCGACGACGCCGCCTTCCGCAACGCCGTCGACGTCATCGGGGTGCACTACCCCTGCGGCTACAACAGCGACTTCAGCAACTGCAAGCCCGCCGCGGACTCCGCCTCGATCGACAAGGCCCAGGGACTCGGCAAGCCGATCTGGGCGAGCGAGAACGGCTCCGAGGACTACCAGGCCGGAGCGAGCTCGGTGGCCCGCGGCATCAACCGCGGATACATCGACTCCCGGTTCACCGCCTTCGTCAACTGGCCGGTCGTCGCCGGGCTGTACGGCAACCTGGACTTCGCCACCGACGGCATGGCACTCGCCAACCAGCCGTGGTCCGGCAACTACACCGTGGGCAAGACGGCCTGGGTCACCGCCCACACCACCCAGTTCACCCAGCCCGGCTGGCGCTACGTCGACGGCGCGAGCAGCTACCTCGGCAACAAGCGCACCAACGGCAGCTACGCGACACTGAAGGCCGCGGACAACTCCGCGTACTCCACCGTCATCGAGACCATGGACGCCACCGCCGCGCAGGCCGTGAACCTCACCGTCACCGGCGGCCTGCCCACCGGACGGGTGCACGTGTGGGCGACCAACGTGCGGTCGGACAACAGCAGCGACTGGTTCGTCCGCCAGCCGGACCCCGTCGTGACGGGCGGCGGCCGCTACTCCCTGACCCTCCAGCCCGGCTACGTCTACACCGTGACCACCACGACCGGGCAGGGCAAGGGCACCGCCACGCCCCCACCCGGCAGCGCCCTCCAACTGCCGTACGCCGACGGCTTCGAGGCGCCTGCCGCCACCACCTCGCCGAAGTACTTCGCCGACATGAACGGCGCCTTCAAGACCGTGGCCTGCGGCGGCGGCCGGACCGGGACCTGCCTGCGGCAGATGGCCCCCACCGTGCCGATGCGCTGGACCGACGAACCGTTCAACGCCCCGTACACGATCATGGGTGAGGGCGCCTGGCAGAACTACACCGTCGCCTCGGACGTCCTGTTCGAGCAGCCCGGCAGTGTCGAACTGCTGGGCCGGGTCGGCCGACAGGGGCACAACAACAACGGCCTCAACGCCTACCACCTGCGGCTCTCCGACGCCGGCACGTGGTCCATCCTCAAGAGCGATACCAGCTGGAGCTTCACCACCCTCGCCACCGGGACGATCGCGGCACCCGGCCTGAGCAAGTGGACCGGCCTCGCCCTCACCCTGCAGGGCTCGACCCTGATCGCGAGCGTCGGCGGCCAGGAGGTCGGCCGGGCCACCGACGCCTCGTTCACCAGTGGGATGGCCGGCCTCGGGCTGGGCAGCGGAGGCTACCGGACCCAACAGTTCGACGACTTCGCCCTCACCCCGGGCGCCGCCACCCCGCTGCCCGTCGGCCCGATCACCTCCGGGCTCGCGGCCGGCAAGTGCGTGGACGTCGACCAGGACTCCGGCCTGAACGGCGCCCGGGTGCAGCTGTGGGACTGCACCGGCGGCTCGGCCCAGGTCTGGACCCTGGACAGCGGCAAGCTCACACACAACGGCAAGTGCCTGGACGTCACCGGCCAGGCCACGGCCAACGGCTCACCCGTCGAGCTCTGGGACTGCAACGGCGGCGCCAACCAGCAGTGGTCGCCGCAGCCGGACGGCAGCCTCAGGAGTCTCCAGTCCGGTCGCTGCCTGGACGACCCGGCCCTCGACACCGCGAACGGCACCCGGCTGGACATCTGGGACTGTGACGGCGGGGCCAATCAGTCCTGGCGACTGCCCGGCTGATCATCCGCTCGATGCCGGCCGACCGGATTCCTCGACGGTCGGCCGGCACCGACACACCGTGGCGCGGGGAGCGGCCGCACGCAGGGGCGTCACCCGCCGTTACCGCAGGCAGCGGATCGGTCCCAGCGTCCGCCTCATGGTGCCCAGGACCGCCGGTGGCCGGTGCGTCCGCGACACCCTGGCCCGTCTGCCGCTGTCGCGGGCGGTCGGCGCGGTGGAGCACCTGGTCGGGACCGGGAACACCCACCCGCTGCCGCACTACCACCCGGCCGCCTGAGCGGCGTTCAGTGCACCTTCACCGGCCGCTGCACATCCCCGGCCGCTCCCACCGCGCGAGACCGGCCGCTTCCGGCCGGCCCGGGCGGTGCTACTTCAGGACGAGCAGGGCTGCCAGCGCAGGCCCGAGGGCGCCACCGAGCTGGTAGCAGAGGACGAACAGGCCGATGGCGGTGGGGCGGTGGTGCTGGGGCGCGCTCTTGGCGGCGTGCAGGGACAGCACGGCGTTGCTGCCGGCGGAGACGAACACGGCTGCCGAGGCTGCGCACAGGAGGAGCAGCGGCCAGGTGGCGAGGGCCGCGGTCACCGGGGCGAGGACGGCGAGGGTGATCAGGAGGGCGAGGACCGCGCGGTGGCCGAGGCGCACCGAGGCCGCGGCGAGGAGCCAGGACAGGCCCGAGCCGATGAGCAGTGCGATGAGCTGTCCGGTGCCGATGAGCTCCGTGCTCCACGACGTCCGCTGCTGGATCAGCCGCGGCAGGCTGAACAGGAGGGTGAAGTACGAGGTCGAGAAGGCGGCGGCGAGGAGTGCGGATCCGATGAAGGCGCGTGAGCGCAGCAGGACGACCGGAACGAAGCCGTCAGGGCGGCGTCGCACGTGGACCGCGAGGGAGACGACGGCGGCGAGGCCGGCGCCGGCGGCGGCGAGCGGTGCGGTGGGCAGGAGGACGAGTGCCGACGCCAGTGCCACCACGAGCGTGGCCCCCGTGGCGTCGAAGGGGGCGGCTGCGGGCCGGGCGGGGTTTGCGTGACGCCAGACGGCGGGTATCGCGACGAGCGCGAGGGTGGACAGTGCGAGCGCCGGCCGCCAGGAGACCGCGTCTGCGATCACCGAGCCGAGCAGGGGCGCCGAGGCGCCGAGTATCCCGAACCCCGCGGTGATGGCCCCCATCCGCCGCGCCGAACCGGCCAGGTTCATCGCCACGGCCACGAGCCCCGCCCCGCCGCCCGCCTGGACGGCCCGCCCGACCAGCGTGAGGGCGAGCCAGGGGGAGGTGGTGAGGATGGCGGTGCCGGCGAGTACGGCGACCCCGCTCACGACGAGGGTCGGCCGGAGCCCCCGCTGCCTGATCAGTGCGGCGAACAGCGGCGTTCCGATGGTCATCGCCCAGGCGAAGACGGTGACCAGCCAGGTCGCGGTCGTGGTGGAGACGCCGAGCGAGCGGGCCATGTCGGGGAGGATCAGGACGGGCGCGTTGGCGCCCATGGCGATGGGCGTGGCGAGCAGGGCCAGCCAGAGCGCGGCCGGCGGCCGGCCGGACCGCGCCCCGTCGGTGCGGGGTGGCGCGGTGCGGGCTGTGGCGGCGATGGTCGGAACGGCGACGGACATGGCGACTCCCTTGGCGGACGGGTGAGGACCCGGGGGCTGACCCGGGACGAGGCGGGCGCGGCTGCCGGCGGCCGCGTCAGACGGTGGTGACGACCTGGTCGTAGGCCAGACGCGGGGAACGCGGGTACCAGGCGTTCTCGCCCGGCCTGCCGATGTTGACGACCATCAGCGGGGTGTGGTCGTCGTCGAGGAACTCCTTCCGGACGCCGGTGAAGTCCATGCCGGTCATCGGACCGGCGGCCAGGCCGGCGGCGCGGACGCCGACGATGAAGTACGCGGCCTGCAGCGTGGCGTTCAGCAGGGCGGACTCCTCGCGGACCGGACGCTCGGCGAAGTGGTCGTCGCGGGCCTGCGGGTAGTGCGGCAACAGCTGGGGCAGCTCCTCGTGGAACTCGTTGTCCGCGGAGAGGATCGCGGTCAGCGGGGCGGCCGCGGTCTTGGCCCGGTTGGCCTCGGCCAGCTGCTTCACCAGGCGTTCGCGGGCCTCCGCGGAGCGGACCAGGGTGACGCGCAGCGGGGACTGGTTGAAGGCGGTGGGACCGTACTTGACGAGGTCGTAGACGGCCTGGATCTGCTCCTCGCTCACCGGCTCGGCGGAGAAGGAGTTGGCGGTGCGGGCCTCACGGAACAGCAGGTCCTGGGCGGCGGCGGCGAGGACGAGGGGGTGTGCGGACATGTCGTACGCTCCGTTCGTTCAAGACTGAGAGTTTCAACGTTGAGATAAAATCACTCCCGGTCTCTGAACGTCAAGTCTCTTAAGGTTGAGATATCCTCGGGGGAGAGACGGAGACACGGCGACGGCCCGAGGGAGAACGATGAGCGGCGGCGACAGCGACGCGGTGGACGAGATCGTCGAGCAGTGGGTGACGGAGCGCCCCGACCTGACCGACCACCTGTGGCCGGTTCAGGTACTCGGCCGCCTCCAGCGCCTCGGCACGGCGCTGGACAAGGAGTTCAAGACCTTCGCTGCCGAACGGGGCCTGGAACTGGGCGAGTTCGACGTCCTCACCACCCTGCAGCGATCGGGCCCGCCCTACGAACTGACGGCGGGCGCCTTCCGCAAGGCCGCCATGGTGACGTCGGGCGCCATCACCAATCGGATCGACCGCATGGAGAAGAAGGGCCTGGTCGAGCGGGTGCGGGGCACCGAGGACCGGCGCTCGGTGAGGATCAGGCTCACCGAGAAGGGGATCGCGGTGACCCGCGAGTACATGGCGGACCACCTCGCCAACGAGGCACAGATGCTGGAGCTCTTCGACCGCGCGGAATGCGAGGAGCTCGCCGACATGCTGCGCCGGCTGCTCGTCTCCTTCGGGGACACCACCGTGACGTGAGGCCGGGCGGACGAGGAGGCCTGCACGGTGCCCGTGCCTGGTCCCGTCCGGTCGATCGCGCGCCGGCAAGGTCGGCCTTACAGGAGGTAGGGCTCAGGCAACGTCATCACCGGCGGCTTCGCCGCGCTGCGGTCCGACCGTCAGGACACCGCCCCCGGCCGGAGGAGCACGGCACCCTACGCGCGTGCCGGCTGCCGGCCCGGCGTCCGGGCGGGCAGCCGGCAGCACGGCTTCGGGGCCGGCGGCTCAGGCGTGCTTGGCGGCGAGGATGTCGACGGAGCGGATGCTCGGCCCGGCCGCCAGCAGTCTCGGGGCGACCTCCATGAGCGCGGCGGCGATCGGGCCCTCCAGGTGCGCGGTCCGGCCGGCCTCGTCGGCGAAGGTGTCGAAGATCCCGAACACGGTGGGGCTCTCCCTGAAGGCGAACCAGGTCACGGTCCGTTCCTCGGCGCGAGCTGCGTCGAGGGCCCCGCGCAGCAGGGCCTCGATCTCGTCCGCATGCTCCGGCCGTGCCTCGATGCGGGCCAACAGGCCGACGTTCGATGACATCTCCGCTGTTCTCCGATCCTGTCCGGGTAGCCGCGTATGTCAGCGGCGATGGAGCAAGCAGTAGCACGGGCGGCCCGGTGCGATCCGGCAGCCCCACACCGGGCAGGAGGCCGTTCACCTCCTCGGCGGCACCCGCCGGTTGACCGGTGGCGTCGCCGGTCAGAAGGCGATCGTCCGGCCCTCGGGTGCGGCCTGGGCTGCGGTGTAGGCGACGCCGTGGACCTTGAGGCCGGCGGGGTCACAGAGGGTGATCGTCCCGCCGTGGTTGCCGAGCTGGAAGCCGTTGCCGCCGGCGACGGTGATCGTGGTGCCCGGCTGCAGCTGCCGGGAGGGCAGCGGGAGCGGGTGGCTCTGCTGGTCGACCAGCCGCCAGCCCGTGAGGTCCACTGCAGCCGCGGAGGCGTTGAGCAGTGTCACGGTCTCGGCCTCAGGTGCCGGTCCGACCGGATTGACCAGGGCGGCGACGATCCGCAACGGCTCGTCGTGGTCGGTGGGCTGCTCCGGTGCGTCGGGGATCGCGTGGCCGGTGGTGCCGTCGGTGTGCCACTTCTGGGACTGGAAGGCGAGGAACACCGCGACCCACCGGTCCTCGGCGGGCAGGTGGAAGAGCAGGCCGCCGTCCTGCCAGACCCCGTCCTGCGGGCGGAAATCCTCGCTGTTGCCCTGGTTCATGTGAACCTCGTGCACGCCGTCGGCGGGCTGGAACCCGAAGTCGTCGTCCTTCTCCTGGGGCTTGGGGCCGAAGCGCTCGCCGAAGACGTAGAGGGCGACGGCCTGGTCCGCGAGGGCCCTCTCGACGTAGTGGTCGAAGACGTCGGAGAGGTCGTTGTCGACGCCGGGCAGGTCCGGCGGGAGCACCCGCATGGAGGTGGGATCGAAGAGGTTGGCACGGGTGAAGTCGAGAGCTGCGCCGCCCGCCTGCCGGGGCAGCTCGTTCCATCCGCTGCCCGCCACCGGGAGCTGCTGCGTGAGGGGATGACGGAAGTCGTCCACCACCACGTACATCAACTCGTGCGGCGACTCCTTCGACCGGACGTTGACGGCGGCCCGGTAGTGCTTACCAGCGTTGTCCTGGAGGTGGATCTCGTAGTGGGGTGCGTTGGTGCCTCCCTCACGGTGCCGGTCGACGGCTCGGGCGGCCAGCACACCGTAGTTCTTGAGGGGCATCCGTCATCCTCCAACGCGCTCGGTTCGCCGGATCGGTCTCGGCGCCGGTCGGCTGAGCCGCCCGTGTCTTCCGGACCGTTGACCACCATCGCAGCCGGTTCGGGCAGGGCGGAAGCCGCCGACCGGACGAATCGGACGCGGCCCGCCCCCGGGCCGTGGGACGAGCGGACGCGGCACCCCGCCGAGCCGGCGGCCCGCCCACGGAGCAGGAGGTCCCCGCTCGGCGCAGCGACGGCCGGCCCGCTCGTGGACGATCTCCCGGGGTCGTGCATCGCGGCGGGCGTGCAACGGCGCGCAACGGCAGACGGACTCGCACGGGACGGGGCCGGCGGCCGGTTCACCGGTGGGGGCGATTTCTGCGGCCGGAGGCAGTTCGTGCCCGTTCGGACACGGGGCGGGTGTGCCGATGTGCAGGGGTTCCGGCTCCCCCCGGCACTTTCGCCCGGGGGCCTGGACGGGCCGGGCGTCCACGATCGAGCATCGGGTGACTGATCGTCACATCGCCGCCCTGCGCGGCGCTGCCACCACTGCCGATTCCCGTGGAGGACCGCAGTGCACCACCGTTCCCGTCCCACGGCCAAGGCGCTCGGCGCGGGCGCCGCCCTGAGCCTGGCGCTGGCACTCACCCTGACCGCGTCCCCCGCCCTGGCCGCGCCGCCGGGGCCACCGGGCCCGAGTGCCGAACCCGATCCCGTCCCCGGTCTGGTGGCCGGGGAGGGCACCGCCGCACCGCAGTTGGTGACCGGATTGTCCGAGGCGGCGCCCGGCAGTCCGGGCGAGGCGGCACGGGCCCATCTCGCGGCCCACCCCGACCAGTACCGGATCGCCCCGGGGCAGCTGACCGAACTCGCGGTCGAGCGCACGGCCGAGGGCCGGCAGACCGTCAGGTTCCAGCAGAACCACGGCGGTGTCCCGGTGCTCGGCGGACAGTACCTGGTCCGCCTCGTCGGCGAGGGGGCCGGGCAGCGGGTGGAGTCGGCCGGCGGCAAGTACTTCACGGGCCTGACCGCGCCGACCGTGCCCGCCGTACCGGCCGACACGCTGCGCCGGCTGGCGCTCGACTCGTTGACGGACCCGCGCTCCCGGGCGGGGGCCACTGCCGAGGACCACGGCCTGGTCGTCCTGCCGGGCGGTGCCGGGCGGCTCGCCCAGCACTTCACCGTGCGCACCGCCGGCCGGGCGGCAGGGGAGCCGTTGGCACGCGAGGTCTACGTGGACGCCACGCGCGGAGTCGTCGCCCTCGCCTACGACGCCCCGGGGCCGTACCAGGCCGGCGACGCCGGTGCCGGAGACTCCGGTGCCGCCCGGGCCGCAGCCGGTGCCGCGCCCGCGGGATCCCCCGCCGAGCCCGCCACCGGTACCGCCCCCGACCTGCTCGGCCGTACCGTGCCGGTGAACATCGCCCGGCAGCCGGACGGGAGTTACCAGCTCGTCGACCTCTCCCGGTCGGGCGGCATCGCCACCTACGACGCGGCCGGACGAAGCTACACCGAGTTCGGCGGCCGGCTGCCCGACGGCACCCTCCCGGTCGGCTCGCCCGGCCCGGACTTCCCGGCCGCGACCGGCACCAGCGGTGCCACCGACGCCCACCTCAACGCCGCCACCGTCCACGACTTCTACCGCGACCGGCTCGGCCGCGACGGGCTGGACGGCAAGGGCGGTCCGATCATCTCCGTGGTGAACACGAGCAACGCCGGCCGCCCCTTCCCGAACGCCTTCTGGGACGGGCGGAAGATGATCTACGGCAACGGTGACGCCAAGCTCCGCCAGTTCTCCGCCGCACTCGACGTGGCCGGTCACGAGATGACCCATGCCGTCGTCCAGCACACCGCGGGCCTGCTCAACGCCGGGCAGTCCGGCGCGATGAACGAGGCGCTCGCCGACTACTTCGGCAACGCCGTCGAGGTGACCGCCCGCGGAATCCCGATGAGCGACCCGAAGGCCGCCCTGATGGGCGAGAGCCTGTGCCGGACCGGCACCCCCGAGGAGTGCGCGAACCGCCGGCTGGACGACCACCGCACCACCGTGGACGACTACCTGGGTGCCGGCCTCGACCTCGACAACGGCGGCGCGCACCTCAACGCCACCATCTTCGGCGGGGCGCTGTGGGACATCCGGCGCACCCTCGACCCGCTCACCGCGGACCGGCTGGTCTACCGCGCGCTGGCCGAGTACCTCACCCCGCTGGACGACTTCGTCGACGGGCGCGGCGCGGTGCTCGCCGCGGGCCGCTCGCTCAACCTCAGCCACTCCCAACTCCGGTTGGTGGCAGCGGCGTTCGACAAGCACGGGATCCGGGCCGGCTGGCAGAGCCGGATCCCGACGGACAGCCGCCCGCTGCTTCGCGACGCCACCACCCCGGTCGGGCCGGCCGCGGGCGGAGGCCACTGGGTGATGGGCAACAGTGACGACCCGAACGGCCAGGGCGGGACCGCCCTCTACACCGGCTCCCTCACCGCCCCCGGCACCCCGACCCGGCTCAGCCCCCAGGACGACCGGATCCACGGCTGGGCCGCCACCGACGGGAAGTCCGCCGTCTGGGTGGCGATCGGGCTCGACTCCACCGGCACCGGAGCAACGGAGGTGCTGACCCGCTCGCTGTCCGGCGGCCCGGTCACCAGCCTGTTCAAGTCCTCGGACCAGTCGCCCGGCAACGTACGGATATCCGGTGGGGACATCGCCTTCACGGTGACCGGCCGGGACAACGGCCGGAACCTGGTCCGTCTCTCCCGTGACGGCGCCCCGCCGACGGATCTCCCGCTGCCCGAGGGCCACAACCTGTCGTCCCTCACCCTCAGGAACGGCATGCTCGGCTGGATCGAGTCCTGGACGACCGGAGAGGCGACCGTCCAGGCGCCGACGGTCTTCTCGATCGCCACCGGCCGGGTCACCGCACAGTACGAGGTGACCACCCCGAACGGCACCGACCCGCCGTACCTGGCCTCGCCGGTGCTCGCGGGTGGCCGGCTGCTCTGGCTGGCGGCTCCCGCCGACCGCACCCGCGGGGTCACCATCCGGTCCGGCGCACTGGACGGCTCCGGGGTGGTCGACCTGTTGCCCGGAAACTCGCCGTACACGCCGACGAGCATGAAGATCACCGCCTCCGACCAGGCCGTCACCTTCCAGTACGGCGCCGGCCGGCCGAGCAGCGGCTGGTCGAACGCCGCGCTCCCCAAGCTGTACCAGCTGCCGGTCACCGGCGGCACCCCCGTGCGGGTCTCCTGCAACCGGGGCACCCAGTTCGACCCCGCCGCCGACGAGGGCAACCGGGTGGTCTGGCAGGACGCCACCCCCGGCCGCCACGACCTGGTGGTCCGCGACCGCCCGGCCGGCTCCTGCTGATCCGGCCACCGCTCCGTCGTTCGCCCCGTGCCGGCACCCTCCGGCACCGGGGCGAACGCCGCTCCGGGCGCGCCTCTCCCGCGGCACCGGCCGGCGAGCCCGACTCTCCCGCCGATCGGGCCGTGCCTAGGCCGGCGGGGCGACCTTCTCGACCGGGCCGAAGTCCTTGAAGGTGCCGTGGGTGCGCAGGGGGACGCCCTTCAGGTCGGTGCGCCGGTCGTAGCGGACGGTACGGCCCTGCCCGTCGATCCACTGGTCGAGTTGGAAGGACATCACGTTCTTGCCCTTGAGGATCTTGTACTGCTCGGCTTCCAGCGTCCGCATCTGCTCCAGATCGACCGTGCCGGAGAGGTGGAAGCACGGGGTGCCGGCGCAGTCCTCCATCCCCTTGCGCGCGGCCGGGCCGAGGGCGAGCAGCGCCTTGGCGTAGCCGTGGTAGTCGGCGATCCGGTCCCCCAGCGGGGACGTCCGCCAGCCGCCGCCACTCCTGATGTAGGTGGTCCCGTCCTCGGTGACCACGACGGTGGGGCCGGAGCCGCCGTCTCCGAGCAGGTCCTCCCCGCCGGCGCTCATCGTCTCGGTGAGGCGGCCGCTGCGGACAGCGCCGTTGAGGTTGACCCGGGCCTTCGTGACCGCGGTCAGCGGGCCGCCCTCGGAGCGGAACTCCTGAGTGGCCGCGTACGGCGTCTTCCCGGCCAGCGCGAGCGCCTGCTCCGGGTCGATCACCCCACCCGCCCCGGTGGCCGCGGGCACGGCCGCCGGCTCGCTCGCGGCCGGGGACGACGCGGGGGTGTTGGCGGTGCTCCCGGCCGTCGGCGCTGCGGAGGCGCTCGGAGAGGCCTCGGGAGACGCGGATGCGGTGGCGGCGGTCGTGGTGGCGGACGCCGCAGGAGCGGTGTCGTCGTCACAGCCCACCAGGCCGGCGAGTGAGACGACCGCGACGGCAGCGGCGAGCACAGTGGTACGACGCATGGTCAAGAAGAGCCCCCCGAACGGGACGAACAGGTCGGGGCATCCTGACACACCTGCCGATCCGTGATCGAATCGGTTTTCGACCCGCCGGGTGAACGCTCACCCCGGCCGGTCGCCGACCCATCCCATGAATGCGTGAGTGCTCTCGATCGCCCACCGCCTAGGCTCTGCCGCATGACTCTCGCTCACGATGCAACCGGAGACGGTCCCGCGCTGGTACTGCTGCACTCGGCGGTGTGCGACCGCAGGATGTGGGACCCGCAGTGGTCGGCCCTTGTCGACGCCGGATACCGGGTGGTGCGCTGCGACTTCCGCGGCTTCGGCCGGACGCCCCTGCCGGACCACCCCCACAACGATGCCGAGGACGTGCTGGACGTACTGGATGCCCTCGGAATCGAGCAGGCGGCGCTGGTCGCCTCCTCGTACGGCGGAGGTGTCGCCCTGGAGATCGCCGCACGCCGTCCGGACCGCGTGTCCGCGATGGCGCTGCTCTGTTCCGGCCTGCCGGGGCACGAACCCAGCGATGAACTGCGCGCGTTCGGCGGCAAGGAGGACGCGCTGCTCGAGGCGGGCGACATCGCGGGGGCCGTGGAACTGAACGTGGAGACCTGGCTGGGGCCGGACGCCGACGAGGCGGTCCGGGAGAAGGTGCGCGGGATGCAACGGAATGCCTTCGAGGTGCAACTGGCCGCCCCCGACGGGGCCGGGCGGAGGAAGGTGGACATCGACCTGTCGGCGGTCAAGGCCCCCTCGCTCGCCCTCTCCGGCGGCCACGACCTCGCGGACTTCCGGCAGATCGCGGCCCGGCTACCGGGTCTGCTCGCCTCCGCCCGGCACCTCGAACTGCCCTGGGCCGGTCATCTCCCCAGTCTGGAGCGGCCTGCCGAGGTGACGGACCTGCTGACCGGTTTCCTGCGCGAGACGGTCCCCGCCGGCTGAGGGCGAGGCCCGGCCCGGGGAGTCCGGCCCCGGCGGGGAGGACGGCGGCCGGCCGTGTTCACGAGTTGAAGGCACCCGGGGTACGCGCCCGGGCCGCACCGGGATGGTCCGGGCGCGGTGACCGCTTCGCCCGGGTGTCCCCGCTGTCGTGCCCCGGACCGCCCCGGGTGTACCAGCTGTCGTGCCCCGCGCCCGCTGTCGTTCCTCCGGCCGCCCCGGACGGCGGCGTGCGCGCCGATGCCCGCCACGGCGAGCGGCTCCGCCGGCGTCCCGGAGGCGGGCACCGAACGGGTACCGGGACAAGGGATCACGTCCCCGGCCCCGCGGGACAGTCCCGGCACGCAGAACGCGCGGCGACGGACGACCCGGCCCAGGATGGGAGGAGCGGGCAGGGCGATCGGAGCGGACCATGGCCGGCTGGCATATGCGGGACTTCGCTCCGGACGACCTGGAGGCGGTGGTCCGGCTCGAGAACCTCGGCGAGGGCGGTGAGGGCTCGCCCGTGTTCCGGCTGTCCGACGTCGTCGCCGCACTGCATGACCTGCATCCGGCGGTCGTGGCGGTGGCGGACGACCAGATCGTCGGGGCCGCGGTGGGCCGGGTCGAGGGCGACCGGGCCTGGGTGCTGCGGATCAGCCAGCACCCGTCGTGGCGGAACATGGGTCTGGGCAGTGCTCTGCTGGGAGCCCTGGAGCACCGGCTGCTGGCCGCCGGTGCTCGCACGTTGGCGGCCGTGCTCGCCGAGCACGACACCGGCACGAGGGCCCTGCGCAACGCCGGCTTCCGTCCGCGCCCCGGGATGACCTACTTCCAGAAGTCCGAGGCGGTCACCGCCCAGGACGTGGTGCTGCTCTCCTCGCTGGGCGCGGAGGTCCCGGCCGCCGGCCTGTGGAACACCCTCGCCGGAATGACCTCCGAGAAGAGGCTGATCGAGCGGCGCCTGGTGCTTCCGCTGGCCAACCCGGTGCTGGCCGGCCAGCACGGTGTGGAACCTCCGCAGGCCGTCGTCCTGTTCGGGCCGCCGGGTACGGGCAAGAGCACCTTCGCGAAGGCCGTGGCCGGCCGCCTCGCGTGGCCGTTCGTCGAGCTGTTCCCGTCCCGCCTCGCCCTGACCGGCACGATGGCCACCGGTCTGCGCCAGTGGTTCGACGAGGTGGTCCGGCTCGACCACGTCCTGGTCTTCATCGACGAGGTCGAGGAGGTGGCCGGCATCCGCAGCCAGGCGGATCCGGCGGCCACCGCCGTGGTGAACGAACTCCTCAAGTCGATCGTCCGGTTTCGCGACCGCGACAACCGGCTGCTGATCTGCGCGACCAACAGCGTGGCCGCCCTCGATCCCGCCTTCCTGCGTCACGGCCGATTCGACTACGTCCTGCCGGTCGGACCGCCCGACAACGAGGCGCGCCGTGCCCTGTGGTCCAGCTACCTGGCCCGCGCCGGTGCCGAGGCGGACATCGCCGCCCTCTCCGACGCCAGTGAGGGGTTCACCCCCGCGGACATCGCCCAGGCGGCCCGCACCGTTGCCCAGGCGGTCTTCGAACGCACCCTGGACACCGGCGAGCGGGCGCGCCCGAACACGAACGACTACCTGCGGACGATCCAGCGCACCCGGCCGACGGTGACGACCGAGATGGCGCTGGCGTTCGCCGACGACACCGTCCGGTTCGGGCGCATCTGAGCCGACAGGGCGGCGGTCAGCAGATCCGGGGCAGCTGCTCCCCCACCGGCAGGTCCACCACCCGGGTGCCGCCGAGGCCGGTGCGGGCCACCACCATGCCGGGGTGCTCCTCGACCGCCTCGCCGATCACCGTCGCGTCGGCGCCGAGCGGATGGGCGCGCATCGCCGCCAGCACGGCCTCCGCATGCTCGCGCGGCACGAAGGCGACCAGCTTGCCCTCGTTGGCCACGTAGAGCGGATCGAGGCCCAGCATCGCGCAGGCGCCGGCCACCGGGGGCGGCACCGGGACGCTCCGCTCCTGGATCACCACGCCGACGCGGGCGGCCGCCGCGATCTCGTTGAGGGAGGCCGCGAGCCCGCCGCGGGTGGGGTCGCGCAGCACGTGCAGGTCCGCGGTGACGGCGAGCATCGCCTCGACCAGGCCCCCCAGCGGCGCGCAGTCGCTCTCGATCTGCACACCGAACTCCAGGCCCTCGCGCACGCTCAGGATCGCCACGCCGTGCATGCCGATCGCACCGCTGACGATCACCACGTCGCCGGGGACGACCCGCTGCGGACGCAGGTCGACGCCGGCCGGGACGAGACCGATGCCCGCGGTGTTGATGAAGACCCCGTCCCCGTGTCCGGCCTCCACCACCTTGGTGTCGCCGGTCGCCACCTCCACGCCGGCCACACGAGCGGCCGCGCCGAGTGCCTCGGCCACGCGGGCGAGGACCGGCATCTCCAGGCCCTCCTCCAGGATGAACCCGCAGGACAGGTAGGCGGCCCGGGCGCCGCTCATCGCCAGGTCGTTGACGGTCCCGTTGACGGCCAGGTCGCCGATGCTGCCGCCGGGGAAGAAGAGCGGACGCACCACGTAGGAGTCGGTGGAGAAGGCCAGCCGTGCTCCGCCGAGCGTCAGCACCGCGCTGTCGCCGAGCTGGCCGAGCAGCTCGCCGCCGAAGGCGGGTGCGAAGACGTGGCTGACCAGCTCGGCGGACATCGCGCCACCGCCGCCGTGGCCCATGACCACCCGGGGCTGGTCGCGCAGCGGGGCCGGGCAGGTCCAGGCGGTGAGGTCGGGCCGCGGCGCGGGCAGGGTGTCGGTGGGCTCAGGCAACGGGGCTCGCCTCCAGGTGCGCGGGGGCCGCGGGCTTGAGTTCCAGCCGGCGGTAGAGGTAGTAGGCCGCGCAGGCGCCCTCGCTGGAGACCATGGTGGCGCCCAGCGGGTTGCGCGGGGTGCAGGTGGTGCCGAAGGCCTCGCACTCGTGCGGCTTCAGCTGCCCCTGCAGGACTTCGCCGGCTCGGCAGGCGGCGGGCTCGCGGGTCTGGATCCCGGACACCGAGAAGCGCTGTTCGGCGTCGAACTCCTGGTAGCGCGAGGAGAGTCGCCAACCGCTGTCGGGAATCGTCCCGATCCCGCGCCAGGCCCGGTCGGTGACCTCGAAGACGTCCGCCAGCATCGCCCGGGCGACCGGGTTCCCCTCCGGCCGCACGGCCCGCGGGTAGGCGTTCTCGACCGTGTGGGTGCCGGCCTCCAGCTGGCGCACCGCGCGCCGGACGCCCTCCAGGATGTCCAGCGGCTCGAACCCGGTGACCACCAGCGGGACTCGGTACCGCTCGGCGAGTGCGGGGTACTCCTCGACGCCCATCACGCTGCACACGTGACCGGCCGCCAGGAAGCCCTGCACCCGGCAGTCCGGGGACTGCATGATGGCCTCGATCGCGGGGGGTACCCGTACGTGCGAGACCAGCAGGCTGAAGTTGCGGATGCCGAGCCTGCGGGCCTGATGGACGGTCATGGCGTTCGGCGGCGCGGTGGTCTCGAACCCGATGCCGAAGAAGACCACCTCGCGCCCGGGGTTCTGCTGGGCGATCCGCAGCGCGTCCAACGGGCTGTAGACCACCCGCACGTCGCCGCCCTCGGCGCGGACCCGGAACAGGTCACGGCCGGTGCCGGGGACGCGGAGCATGTCGCCGAAGGAGCAGAAGATCACCTCCGGCCGGGCGGCGATCTCCAGCGCCTTGTCGATCACCTCCAGCGGGGTGACGCAGACCGGGCACCCCGGTCCGTGGATCAACTCCACCTGGTCCGGAAGTAGTTGGTCGATCCCGTGCCGGATGATGGTGTGCGTCTGGCCGCCGCACACCTCCATCAGCGCCCACGGCCGGGTCACCGTCGCGTGGATGTCGTCGAGCAGCCGGCGGGCCAGCTCGGGATCCTGGAACTCCTCGATGTACTTCACAGCTCGGCCTCCCCGGCCCGGTCCTCCGCCTCGGCCCCGGTGAGCTCGGCCATCGCCGCGGCCGCCTCCCACGGGTCCCCGAACTCTTCCTGGAGCATGCCGAGGTCGGCGAAGAGCGCCAGCGTGCGGCGCGCCGACTCCTCGTCGAGCCGCTGCAGCGCGAATCCCACGTGGACGATCGCGTACTCACCGACCCGCAGATCCGGCACGTACTCCAGGCACACCTCCTTGACCACACCGCCGAAGTCGACGGTGGCCATCCGGGTACCGTCCTTCTCCTCGATCTCCAGCACTCTGCCGGGCACCGCCAGGCACATGGGCTCTCCTCGTTCTGGGGCGTTGGGTGGCCCGGTCAGCCGTCGGCTGCCCGGGCCGCGACCATCAGCTGGCCGAGCGCGAGTCCCCCGTCGTTGGGCGGGACGCGTGTGTGGCGCAGCACCGTGAAGCCGTCCTCGCGCAGCAGGGTGGCGCAGCGCGAGGAGAGCAGCGTGTTGGCGAACACCCCGCCGGTGAGGGCCACCGCCGTGAGGCCGGAGCGCTCGCGGGCTGCCCCGCAGACGTCCCGGACCAGGCCGGCCACGGCGGTGTGGAACCGGGCGGCGACGACGCCCCGCCCGGTGCCCGCCCGCAGATCGGCGACCACGGCGGCCAGCACCGGGGCGGGGTCGGCGACGAGTGGCCCGACGGCGTCCGGTCCGGCAGGGTGCAGGGCGAAGGCATAGCCGCTCGCTCCCGCCGCGCCGACGGCCGCCCCCTCCAGTTCGACGGCGGCCTGGGCCTCGTAGCCGACGAGTTGGCAGACGCCGGCCAGCGAGGAGACGGCGTCGAAGAGCCGTCCCATGCTGGAGGTGTCGACGCAGTTGACCCCGCGCTCCAGTTGACGGGCCAACAGGTGCAGTTCCTCGGGCGGGCAGGCGCGCACGGCGGGCAGGTCCTCGTCCCAGGGCAGGCCGGCCGCCCACAGGTGGGCCAGCGCCATCCGGTACGGGCGCCGGACGGCCGTGTCACCGCCGGGCAGCCGGACGTACGCCAGGTGGGCGAACCGCTCGAATCCGTCATAGCCGGCCAGCAGGAACTCACCTCCCCAGACCGCGCCGTCGTCACCGTAGCCGGTGCCGTCGAAGGCGACTCCGATCACCCGCTCGGTGCTTGTGAGTCCGTGTTCGGCCATGGCCGCGGCGACATGCGCGTGGTGGTGCTGGACGCGGACGAGCGGGCGGCCGGCGCGGTGGCGTTCGGCCCACCGGGCGGACCGGTAGGCCGGGTGCCGGTCCGCCGCCAGCCGCCCGGGCCGTACCCCGGTGATCGACTCCAGCTGCTGTTCGGCGCGTTGGAACGCCTGCTGGGTCGCCACGTCGTCCATGTCGCCGATGTGGGCGGAGAGCCAGGCCCGGCGGCCCTCGCCGAGGCAGAGCGTGTTCTTGAGGTCCCCGCCGACCGCCAGCGCGGCCGGGACGGGCCAGGGCAGCGCCAGCGGGAGCGGGGCGTAGCCGCGGGAGCGGCGGACGGTCAGCTGGTGGCCGTCGCAGACCCGCACCACGGAGTCGTCGCAGGGCACGTGGATGGGGCGGTCGTGGGTGAGCCAGGCGTCCGCCATCCCCGCGAGCCGTTCGAGGGCTTCGGCGTCGTCGGTCACGATCGGCTCGCCCGACAGGTTGCCGCTGGTCATGACGAGCAGCCGCGGTCCCGGGGGGTCGCCGGGCAGACCGAGCAGCAGGTGGTGGAGGGGCGTGTACGGGAGCATCACGCCGAGGTCGGGGGTGCGCGGGGCCACGGCGTCCGGCAGCGTCACCGCCGCACCGGGGCGACGGCGCAGCAGCACGATCGGCCGGGCTCTTCCGGTGAGCAGGGACCGCTCCTCGGCTCCGAGCTCGACGAGGGCCTCGACCTCGGCCGGGCCGGCGGCCATCAACGCGAAGGGCTTGTCGCCGCGGGCCTTGCGCCGCCGCAGCCGCGCCACCGCCGCCTGGTCCGACGCATCACAGGCCAGGTGGTAGCCGCCCAGGCCCTTGACCGCCAGGATCGCCCCGGCGGCGAGCAGGCGCCGGGCCCCTGCCACCGGGTCCTCCCCCGGCAGTTCGCGGATCGCGCCCCGGGGCGCCGGCCCGGCCGCGAGCAGGCGAAGGCGGGGGCCGCAGGAGTGGCAGGCGATCGGCTGGGCGTGGAAGCGCCGGTCGGCCGGATCCGTGTACTCGCGGGTGCAGGCGGCGCACATCGGGAAGCCGGCCATCGTGGTCCGGTCCCGGTCGTAGGGCAGGCCGGTGACGATGGTGAAGCGCGGCCCGCAGTGCGTGCAGGTGATGAAGGGGTGCCGGTGGCGCCGGTCGCCGGGGTCGGTCAGCTCGGCGAGGCAGTCGGCGCAGGTGGCCGTGTCGGGCGAGACCAGGGTGCGGGCGGGCCCGGCGGCGTGCGAGGCGAGGATGGTGAATCCCACCGAGCCCTGCGACGGGACGCTCTCGTGCTGGACGGAGTCCACCACGGCCAGCGGCGGTGCGTCGGTGGCGACCAGCTCACAGAACCGTGCGACCGACGCGGGCGGGCCCTCGACCTCGGCGATCACGCCGTCGGCGGTGTTGCCGACCTGTCCGGTCAGGCCGAGGCGGGTGGCGAGGGAGTGCACGAACGGGCGGAAGCCGACGCCCTGCACGACCCCGTGGACGGCAACCCTTCGGCGCTGTGCGGCCTCGGCGGCGTCGATGGCGTCGACGGAAGTGCCGGCCGTGGTCACAGGTGCAGCGCCGGATGCGCGTGCCCGTGCGCGTGCCCGTGATCGTGCCCGTGCGTGTGCGCCGGCTCGACCCGCGCCATCACCGGGACGTGCACCGGCCTGCCGCCGTGGACCGCCAGCGCGGCCTCCAGCAGCAGGCCCGTTCCGTTCCCGGTCCGGGCCGAGGTCAGCAGGATCTCCACGCCCGGGTTGACCTGTCCGACGTTCGCGCGGAAAGCCGCCTCGTCGAACCCCACCGCATCGGCGAGGTCGGTCTTGGTCACCAGCACGAGGTTCGCCAGCCCGAAGGCGGTCGGGTACTTCAGCGGCTTGTCCTCCCCCTCGGTGACCGAGGCCAGCACGACCCGCAGGGACTCGCCCAGCGCGTAGGAGGCGGGGCAGACCAGGTTGCCGACGTTCTCCACGAAGAGCAGCTTGGTCTGCGCGGGCAGCCAGCCGTCCAGGTGGCCGGCCAGCATGTGGGCCTCCAGGTGGCAGAGCCCGTCGGTCAGCACCTGCTTGACCGGCGCGCCGGAACGGGCCAGCCGCATCGCGTCGTTCTCGGTGGCGAGGTCCGCGGTGAGCGCGGCGACCGGGATGCCGCGCTCCCGGGCGGCGGTCAGCTCCGCTTCGAGCAGAGCGGTCTTGCCGCTCCCGGGGCTGGAGAGCAGGTTGACGGCGATGGTGCCGCGCGCGGCCAGCTCCTCGCGCAACTGCTGCGCGCCGAGGTCGTTCTTGGCGAGGACCGCCTGTTGCAGGTCGACCGTTCGGCACATGGTTCAGCGCTCCTGGAGAGTCGGTTCGGCGGCGTGCGGGTCGTCCCAGCGCACGCTGACAATCTGCAACTCGCGCCCGGCCAGCAGCTCCGCGGTGGCGGTGCCGCAGACGGGGCAGCACAGCTCCGGCGGCATGCCGACCAGCCACTCGTCGGTGCAGGGCACGCACCGGGCGCGGGCGGCGACGGGCTCGACGACCAGCTCGCAGCCGGCCAGCACCGTTCCCTCGCAGGCGAGTCCGAAGCAGAAGTCGAGCGAGTCGGGGACGACTCCGGCCAGCTGGCCGACCTGGAGCAGCACCGACCGCACGGTGGTGGCTCCGGCCGCCAGGGCGGCCTCTTCGACCTGGCCGACGACGGCCGCGGCGATCGACATCTCGTGCATCGGGGACCTTCCTGCGCGGCCGAGCTGTCGCGAGCCGGCCGGGTTCATTAAAGGGCGGCCACCGAGGGGCCGCGCGGGCGACGCGCCGCCACCGGCCCGCCGCTTAGCCCGTTCAGGCCAAGGGCCGGCCGGCGGCGCTCGCGGCTCACCCTCGGAACGTGGCCCGGGCGGTCGCCGTCCGGCGGCCGCCCGGGTGTCGGTCACGGTGGCCGTCACATGCAGCGGATCCGCAGGTAGCGTTTGATGTCCGGCATCACCTGGATCGCCAGCCAGACGATTCCGGTGGCGGCGAGGGTGCCGATGAGGTACTTCTTCATGGCGGTGGTTCCTCTCGTCAGTTCGCGGCCGGGTCGGCCGCTGTCAGCGGCGGTGTACGTGCCTCGTCCCCGGCCAGTAGTCGGCGGATCAGCCGTACGGCCTCCGGGACCGCTGCCGCGACCGGTTCGCTGAGGCCGATGCCCTCGCCGACGTCCGCCGGTTCGCAGCCGACCACGACGGTGCGTCGCGGCGGCGTCGATCCGGTGCCGGCGCACAGGGTGCCGAGCAGGGCCAGCACCGCGTCCGGGGACATCCGGTGGCCGTCCAGGGGTGCGGCGCCCGGTTCTGATTCGCCCGGTTCGCCGGCCTCGATCAGGTAGACCGTGCCGGGTGGGCCTCCGCGGGCGGTGGCATCCACCAGGACGAGGGTGTCGTAGCCGTCCAGCAGCTGGTAGGCGAGGTGGACGCCGCGTACTCCGACGTCCACCACCTCGACCCCGGGCGGGAGTTGCCGGGGCGTGAGGTGCCTGACCACCTCGACGCCGAAGCCGTCGTCGCCGAGGAAGATGTTCCCGACCCCGGCGACCAGGGTCCGTGCCGGGGGTGTCATGCGTCCTCCAGCGGGGTGACCTCGTCGGGCTGGAAGTAGAGGAAGCGGCCCTGCTCGCGGCGGATGTCGGCGCCCGGGTCGCCCTCGACGGTGACCGCCAGGTGCACTCCGCCGTCCACGTCGTGGAGCACCGCCTCCACCAGCGCGTTCCGGCCTTTCAGGAAGAGGTCCTGGGCGTCGGTGCGCCGCAGGCCGGGGCGCAGTACGACCCGGCTGCCGGCGCCGACACGGTGACCGTCGACGAGCACGCGGTCGCGCTCGGGGTCGACGCTGGCGTCGCTCGCCGGGTCCCACCACGGGGTGCCGGGCGAGAGCAGCTGCTCGATCGGGTCGGCCGCGGTGTGGTGCGTGTCCGGCGCGGTGACCTCGCGCAGTGAGCGGATGGCGCCGTGCAGGCGCTCCAGCACCTCGGGGGGCATCGAGTCGGCGAGGTCGATCACGGCGGCCGCCCGGGCGTCGGTACCGCGGGCCTCGCGCTTCTCCTGGTCGGTCAGGGCGGCCGTGCGCAGCGCCAGGATCTCGTCGATCTCCAGGGCGTCGTAGAGGGTGCCCGGGCTCTCGGGGGCGACGGCTGCGTGGTCCTCCAGGATGATCGGTGAGGAGAGCAGCAGGTCCGCGCTGCCGTTCTCGCCCGCCAGCACCGGCCACGTGTGCAGGCTCCGGCAGTCGGCGGTGGCGGCCTTGGCCCACTCGGGCGGGTCGGTGGGCGAGAGGAAGGACCCGTTGTCCAGGGCGAGCAGCAGGTGGGCCGAGACCAGCGACCGCGGCAGCGCGGCCTCGCGGTCCGCGCCCGGTCCGGGGGTCCAGCCGCTGGAGTTCTCCACCAGCACCGTCAGCTTGCTCACGGTGTAGGGGCCGGGGAGTTCGGCCGCCGCGATCCGCAGGGTGCCGGCCACGGCCTCCCGGCGGCGGACGACCCGGCCGATCACCCGGCCGGTGTCGTCCCGTACCAGCTCGGTCTCCTTCGTGGCGGGTCGGGAGAAGGTCACCGGCGTGGGCTGCCCGCCGAGTTCGGCGACCGGCAGGGCCAGCTGGACGCGTTCCTCGACGCCCTCGTCCCAGGCGGTCAGCACCCGGTCGGCGAGCTCCAGTTCGGGCACCGTCAGGTAGGAGCCGTCGGGACGGGCCTGCTGGACGGTGCGCCGCTGCGCGTGCAGGAAACGCAGCTCCAGGTAGAGCGTCGCGCCGCGGCGCGGCTCGATCAGGCACTCGGTGCGCTGGCGTGACTGTTCGCCCTGGTCGGCGCCCCACGCGGGAGGCACCAGGACGCCGAACTGCCAGCGCATCCGGTTCTTGGCCGCCGAGGCCCGGTAGGGGTAGAGCACGTAGCCCTCGAAGAGGACGGCGTCGGCCAGCTGCCGCACCGCCGCGAACCGCGCTTCGATCGCCGGGGTGAGCACGTCGGCGTTCACTGGACGGCTCCGTCCTGCACCGTGGCGGAATCGAGGAGGTGGCGCACGGTCAGCTCCCAGGACGGCAGCGCACGGCGCGACCGGAAGGCGAGCAGCTCGTCCAGTGTGTCGCGGGAGAGCCGGACCCAGCCGCAGCCGGGGAAGTGCTGGTCGACCATCTCGCGCCAGACGGTGACGGGCAGTCGGCAGTGCGCCTCCCGGTCCCAGGGCACCGGTTCCACGTGGAAACCTCTCGCGCCGGTGAACGCGGTACCGGAGAAGAGCATCAGCAGCGGCACCTCGCCCTCGCGCAGGGCGTGGAAGTACCGGGTCGCGGCGATGTCCAGGTCGTAGCTGCAGGGCACCGGAAGGTCCACCTCGGTCTCCCCGGTGAAGCCGGGGACCATCAGCGCGACCTCGGCGAACTGCAGCGGCTTCAGTGTGCTGCCCCAGCGCGAGCGGTCGCCGAACAGGTCCGCCAAGCCGTCGGCCTCGGCCGGCTGGTAGCCGCGCCGTGCCGGTTCGATCCGTAGCTGGCAGCGCAGCGCGAGGGCGTGTACCCGGGTGTCCGGGGTGGCGGTGATCCGCAGCCTGAAGACCAGGGTGGGGCCGGCGGCGTACCGGTCGGCCCGCACCCCGGTGCAGCTGAAGGAGAACTCGGTCACGGCTGCGCGGCCTCCTGCGGGATCCGGGCTCGCCCGGCGACGTGGGCGAAGAACGCGTCCAGCTCGGCCCGGGCCCGCGCTCCCCCGTCGAACCCCTTCCAGTGCAGCCGCATCTGCCCGACCAGCCGGTAGCAGACGTCGATCGGCACCAGGTAGCACGCGTATCCGTCCTGGGAGCGGCGCAGCAGCAGTGCCTCCACGTCCGGTTCGAGCAGCGCGGCCAGCCGGGTGCCGTCCAGCACGGCCTGCCAGGCCGAGGGGTCGAGCTCGCTCTCGGTGGCGCCGGCCGGGCTCGGGTAGAGCGCGACCAGCCGGTCGAGTGCGCTGTTGCGGAAGAAGAACGCGACCCCGACCGGGATCTGCAGGAGGTCCCAGGCGGCGTCGTCCAGCCGGAGCTGCGGGTCGGTCAGGTAGCGGTCCGGCACCGCGCGGTACCGCCCGCGGGCGGCTCCGGAGTGCTCGAACAGCAGGCTGCACGGGATGCAGGCGCAGCTCAGCGAGCGCTGCTCGACGTCCACCAGGTGGCGGTGGCCGTGCTCGGCCACCACCACCCCGCACAGTTCGCAGCGCTCGGGTGCGGGCTCGCGCGGTGCGAGGAACCGGCGGAGGGCCGCCGTCACGAGCCGCCGCCCGGGGCACGGGTGGAGATCTGCAGCAGCGCCGGCTCCTTGACGGTGTCCTCCACTGCCACGGAGGTCACCTCCGGGGCGAGGCCGGCCAGCGCGTCGGTGAGTGCCTCGTCGGCGGTGGCCGACGTGCTCGGGCATCCGCAGCCGCCGCCGGTGGAGCGCACCCGCAGGGCGCCGGTGGCCTCGTCGAAGCTCACCATCTCGGCCTGGTGCTGGGTCAGCACCCTGCCGATCCTGGCCGGCAGGTCCTCGGGGTGCAGCTCGTGCAGCACCAGGAGGTTGGCCACCAGCTCGTCCGCCAGGAGGGTCCTCACCACCGTGGCGGCGCCCAGCAGGTCCACGATCCGGGCCAGGCCCGCGCCGTAGAAGGCCATCAGCGCGCGGACCAGTTCCTCGGCGGCGCCCGCGGCCTCGTCCTGGCCGGTGGCCGCGAGCTGGTCCAGGATCTCCTCGATCCGCCGGCCGAGCTGTTCCGTGTTGACCGTCCGGGCCGCCGTCACCGCGCTCATCCGCCCAGTCCGCTCAGGCCGGTGGGCACGTGCATCTGCTTCACGGTCCGGCCCTCGCCGGTGTACATGTGGACCCCGCACGGCAGACAGGGGTCGAAGCTGCGCACGGCGCGCATGATGTCGATCCCCTTGAAGTTCTCCGGGGTGTTCTCCTCGAAGATCGGCGTGTTCTGCACCGCGTCCTCGTACGGTCCCGGTGTCCCGTAGGTGTCGCGGGTGCTGGCGTTCCACGGGGTGGGCGGGTAGGGGTGGTAGTTGGCGATCTTGCCGTCGCGGATCACCAGGTGGTGCGAGAGGACGCCGCGCACGGCCTCGGTGAAGCCGACGCCCAGGCCCTCCTCGGGCACCTCGAACTTCTCCCAGGTCTGGGTGCGTCCGGCCCGCACCTCGGCGAGGCCCTTCTCGGCGAAGTGCAGTGCGACGGCGGCCGCGTACGCCTGGAAGTAGGTGCGGGCGCGGTTGCGCTCCAGGGCGTTGCTCCACTGCGGGATCTTCCACTCGAAGGTGGTCTCGGGCTTGGTCATGGTCTTCGGCAGATTGATCACCACGCTGTGCCCGGTCGCCTTGACGTAGCCGATGTCCACCAGGCCGGAGAGCGCGGTCGACCAGAGCCGGGCGATCGGGCCGCCACCGGTGTCCAGGGCCAGGTAGTCCTTGCCGTCGAACCAGCGCGGCGACATCACCCAGCTGTACTTGTCCTCGAAGTTGCGCTTCTGCGGGGCCGGGATGGTGTGCTGGTTCCACGGGTGGCGCGGGTCGACGGGGTTGCCGAGCGGGTCGTGGGTGACGAACTGCTCCTTGCCCTCCCAGTCCTGGTAGTACGAGCTGCCGAGCAGGATCCGGATGCCCAGGTTGATCTCGGTGAGGTCGTTGGTGACGAGCTTGCCGTCCACGATGATGCCGGGGGTGACGAACATCCGCCGTCCCCAGTCGGTCATGTTGCGGTAGGTGAAGTCGCAGTACTCGGGATCGTTGAGCGCGCCCCAGCAGCCGAGCAGGATCCGGCGGCGGCCGACCTCCTCGTAGCCGGGCAGCGCCTGGTAGAAGAAGTCGAACAGGTCGTCGTGCAGCGGGACGACGCGCTTCATGAACTCCACGTACCGCATCAGGCGGCTCAGGTAGTCGGTGAAGAGCTGGACGGAGGCGACCGTCCCGGTGCCGCCCGGGTAGAGGGTGGAGGGGTGCACGTGGCGGCCCTCCATCAGGCAGAACATCTCCCGGGTGTAGCGACTGACCTGGAGGGCCTCGCGGTAGAACTCGCCCTCGATCGGGTTGAGCGAGCGCATGATGTCGGCGATCGTCTTGTACCCGTGCTCGCCGGCGTGCGGGGAGGGGGTGCGCTCGGCGAGCTCCAGGACGCCCGGGTTGGTCTCGCGGACCATCTTCTCGCAGTAGTCGACCCCGACCAGGTTCTCCTGGAAGATGTTGTGGTCGAACATGTACTCGGCGGACTCGCCGAGGTTGATGATCCACTCGCCGAGGTGCGGCGGCTTCACTCCGTAGGCCATGTTCTGCGCGTACACGGAGCAGGTCGCGTGGTTGTCGCCGCAGATCCCGCAGATCCGGCTGGTGATGAAGTGCGCGTCACGAGGGTCCTTGCCGCGCATGAAGACGCTGTAGCCGCGGAAGACCGAGGACGTGCTGTAGCACTCGGCGACCCGCTTCTGCCTGAAGTCAATCTTCGTGTGGATGCCGAGACTGCCCACGATCCGGGTGATCGGATCCCAGGACATCTCCACCAGGCCGCTACCGTCTCCGGCCGCTCTCGTCGTCGGTGCCATCGTGTCTTCCGAGCCCTTCTTCATGCCGGGAGTTCTGCGGGATGCTGTTGCTGCGCTGGCGGTGTCACCAGGGCTTGCGGTAACCGGTGGTCAGGTTCTGGCCGGTCCGTCGCCACTTGGGCTCCTTGTCCAGGGTGTCCGCCGTGACCGCCCGCAGCCGGCGCACGACCGCGCCGTAGACGCCGCTGGCGGTGCTGGAGACCTTGGCCCCGGGCGGCTCGTCCATGAACGGCATGAACTTGTCCGGGAACCCGGGCATGGTGCAGCCGATGCAGATGCCGCCGACGTTGGGGCAGCCGCCGATGCCGTTCATCCAGCCGCGCTTGGGGACGTTGCACTTGACGACCGGGCCCCAGCAGCCGAGCTTCACCAGGCACTTGGGCGAGTCGTAGGTGGAGGCGAACTGGCCCTGCTCGTAGTAGCCGGCCCGGTCGCAGCCCTCGTGCACGGTGGCGCCGAAGAGCCAGGCCGGGCGGAGGTGCTCGTCCAGCGGGATCATCGGGGCCGCGCCGGTCGCCTGGTGCAGCAGGTAGACCAGCGTCTCCGAGAAGTTGTCCGGCTGGATCGGGCAGCCCGGCACGCAGACGATCGGGATGCCCGCCTTGGACTTCCAGTCCCAGCCGAGATAGTCGGGCACGCCCATCGCGCCGGTCGGGTTGCCGGCCATCGCGTGGATGCCGCCGTAGGTCGCGCAGGTGCCGATCGCGACCACCGCGAGGGCCTTGGGGGCGAGCCGGTCCAGCCACTCGCTGGTGGTGATCGGCTGGCCGGTCTCGGGGTCGTCACCGAACCCGCACCAGTAGCCTTCCTTCTTGATCGACTCGTTGGGGATGGATCCCTCGACGACCAGCACGAACGGGTCGATCTCGCCGCGCTCGCCCTTGAAGAACCATTCGATGAACGTGTCGGCGCCCTGGACCGGGCCGCATTCGAAGTCGATCAGGGGCCAGTGCACCGCGATCCTGGGCAGCCCGGGGAGCACGCTGAGGGCGATCTCCTCGATGCTGGGCTGGGTCGCGGCGGTCAGCGACACGGAGTCACCGTCACAGCTCAGGCCGGCGTTGATCCAGAGGATGTGGATCAGCGGGGCCTCGGTGGCGGCGGTCGCCTCGGTGGTCTCGGTCATTGGGGCCTCCTCAAGGAGGTTGTCGCGAAGCCGGGTGTCCTCCCAGACTCCCTGCACTTGGGGGCGGATGTGCCGGTGGATGCGGCCGATCCGGTGAACCGACTACTCTCCGTCATCCAGGTGGGGCGGCTCGACGGTCGCCGCTTCCTTCCGAACGAACGCCCGGCGCAGCGCGTGGTACGGCGCTTCGGGGTCGTAGAAGATCCGGTGCATACGGTCGAGCTCCTCCCGGCGGAAGGCGGCCAGTGGCTTGATCGCCTCCTGCGCCTCGCGCGCCGCCTTCTTCGCGGCGATCCGCGGCCCGGTAACCGCACCGGAGCCTGCCAGTCGCAGGGCCCCCGCGCGGACCTCGGCGGCGAACGCCTGCGGCCGGCAGTGGAACAGCCGGTCCACCAGGCCGATCCGCTGCCCGGACGCGGCACTGAGCGGCAGCGCCCGGCCGGTGAGCTGCCGGGCCGTGGCGGCACCCACCCGGGCGGGCAGCAGGTGGGTCCAGTACTCCGAGCCGTAGAGCCCCATCAGCCGGTAGTGCGGATTGAGCACGGTGCCGGCCCTGCACCACACCTCGTCGGCCGCGAGCGCGAGCATCACACCGCCGGCGGCCGCGTTGCCGCCCAGGGCGGAGACCACCAGGCGGTCGGTGGTGGTCAGGACCGCCTCCACCAGGTCGTCCATCGCGTTCAGGTTGGCCCAGGACTCCGCTGCCGGATCGGCGGCGGCCTCGATCACGTTGAGGTGGATCCCGTTGGAGAAGAAGTCCCGTTGGCCGCCCAGCACCAGGACGGACGTGGGACGCGAGCAGGCCCGCCGGTAGGCGTCGAGCAGCCGGCGGCACTGGTCGGTGCTCATGGCACCGCCGGGGAAGGAGAACGAGAGGAACCCGGCCGCGCCCTCCTCCCGGTAGCGGATGTCGCTCCAGGTCGTGGCGGGGCAGTCCGGTGCGACGGGGACCTCGGGAAGCCCGGGGATCCGGCCGGCCAACGCGCGTGCGGCGGGCAGCTTGAACGGGCGGTCCTGCCCCGGACGGCGCCGGGCCCGCAGCTGCGGGATCCAGACGGCTCCGTCGGCGGTGGCCCGGCACACCGCGCCGGCCCGGGTGGCCAGCAGCTCCCCCGGCGTGCCGTGCAGTTCGGCTTCCCGGTGGCCGCCGTGCAGGAACCACTCCTCCCCCAGCAGCCGGTCCAGCACACCCGGGGAGGAGTCGGCGGCGCGCAGCTTGCGCAGCACGGTGGCCGTGGAGTCGCGCTGCCAGTCGATCCGCCGCCGTTCCTGGGGGAAGTACGGCCGGGGATCGGCTTCCGTCTGCCGCACGGGCAGGTACGTGCCCGAGGCGAAGCGGTCGACCGCCAGCAGCAGGGCGGTCATGGCGGCGTCGGACACCTCGTTCCGGTAGAGGTCGCTCTTGCCGACGGGCGGCACCGGGCAGGAGCCGGCCGCCCAGACGTCACCGCCGTCCATGACGGCGTTAGCCTGAAGGACCGTCACCCCCCACTGGGTGGCCTCCTCGTCGACGGCCCAGTCCAGTGAGGAGGGCCCCCGGTCCCCCACCGGCCCCGGGTGGACGATCAGGCACGGCAGCCCGGACCACACGTCCTGCGGCAGTGCGGTCCTCAGCATCGGTGCCACGACCAGCCGCGGCCGGTGGCGCCGGACGGCCGCACGCAGCTCGGCGTCGCGCTCGGACGCCTCACCGCGCAACAGTGTGAGGGCCACCTGGTGGCCCCGGTCGCCCAGCTCCGAATACGCGCGCTGCGTCAGGCTGTTGAACGCCGAAGCGACGAGCAGGATTTGCATGACAGCCTCCCGGCCGCCCGTGGGGACACGAGCCCGGCCACCGCCGATCGTCGTGCACGGGGCGGCGTCACCCACGGTTGACAGGCTGCCGGCTCACTCGATCGCGCGAGCCCATCTGGCGGCACGACCCGGTGAGCGGAGGATTCACCAGGGGAGTTCCCCCGGGTCGGACAGTTGGTCTCGTGACGGCGCAACGATGCACCGCCGTGCGCCGCGCCGGGCTCTCGTAGTCGTGCTGTCCGGCCCGGTCGGGAGGCGCGAGCAGCATGCCGCGCCGCCGAGGGCGGCGCGGCTGGGACGGCGCGGCGGGGGCGGCGCGGCGGGGGCGGCGCGGCGGGTGGTTCAGAGTGCGGTGGCTTCGTGGACCTGGTGGAGGTGGACGAGGATGTCGTGGGTCTGGGTGATGGCGACGGTGGGGAGCGGGTCGTTCTTGAAGCTGGAGCCGGCTTCGTAGACGGGGCGGGGGGTGTCGAGCCAGGTACGGGCCGCGGCCGGAAGCGTCCGCAGGTCGACGTAGAAGTCGCGGTGGTGGACCAGGTCGAGGGTGTACTCCTGCATGTCGGGGGTGGCCGCGGGGACGGTGACCTTGCTCCAGGCCCCGCCGAGGGTGGTCGCGGTGAGGAACGACCCCTGGTCGAAGGTGAAGCCGATGGCGGCGTAGCCCCGGCCGAGGGCGTTGCGCAGGTAGACGCCCTGCGTCGTGGGGTACATGACGGGGTCGCTGGACAGGTAGCCCACATGGCCGTTGTGTGCCGAGAGCAGCACCTTGTCGCCGGTGCGGCGCTGCCACCAGACGGTGTTCTCGGCCATGACGCGGTCCCGGAGGTGCTCCGCGGCGGACACCGACTCCGGGTCGGACAGGTCGAGGGCGGCGAAGGCGAAGGTCTGGGCGATGTTGCGGGCGTGCTGCTCGGCCCATTCGTACGCCTCGCCGCCGGTGCCCCTGTTGGCGATGACGAGGTCGAGTGCCTGCTGGGCGACGGTGGCGTTGTGGCGTCGGTCGGCGAGGGGCCTGCGCAGGTAGGCGAAGACGTCGTCGAGGGGGCGCAGGCCCGCGTACAGCTCTTCGAGGCGCGGGAGATCCTGGGGGTGGGTGGCGCGGACGTGGGAGGCTACCCGGTCGAAGACGGCGTTGCCGAGCCTCGGCGCTCCGATGTCGTTGCCCATGAAGTGGACCTTCCGGTCGGGGTGCCGGTCGTTGTACTGCCGCATCCAGGCGATGAGGCTGACGAACTCCTCGCGCTCCCAGGGGGATCCGGCGAGTTCCTCCTTGGCCACCTGCCGGGCGTCGCCCTGGCCGCCCTGGATGTACTCGTCGATCCGCAGGCCGGCCGTCCAGCTCATCTCCAGGGCGAAGGTGGTGAAGCCCTTCTCCTCGACGAGGTGGCGGAAGACGCGTTCCTTCATGGCGAAGAACTCGTGCGAGCCGTGGGTGGCCTCTCCCAGCCCGACCACCTTGGCGTCGCCGACCATGGCGCCCAACGGCCGCAGGTCGGTGGTGGTGCCGCCGGGTTCCGTCGACCGCAAGCGGTAGGCGGCGCGCTCCAGAGCGCGCACCGCGGCCGCCTGCCGGCTGTCGGTCGCCGAGGAGCCGGCTGATGCGGACGCGGGGCCGGCGGCGGGTGCGGCGGAGGCCGCTGGGGCCAGCACGGTGGTGGCCACGAGCGCTGCCGTCGCGGCGAGCAGCCCTCGTCGGCCGATCGCCTTACTGTGCGCGGTCATGCTGATCACTCCTTGGTTCGGTGTTCGCCGGGCGGTGGAATGATCATGGCGCGGATCGGGGGCGGGTCGCGCTGGTGCCGGCCACCGGACCGAACCGGGGGAAAACCCCCGGGTGGCGGCGTCCGAGGTGGGCGAGGACGGATTCGAACCGTCACAGCCGAAGCGGGGGTGCGACAGCCCCTTGGACTCTTTCCGTTGCCCGGCATCCCGTGGCGGATAGGCCGGGCCCGGGTGAGCGCGCCCTTCGGGCCGTGCCCGGTGACGGCCGTGTGCTCGTCTCCGTCAGCGGGCCGAGAGCGTGGCATCGAGTGCGGCGGCGAAGGCGGCTGCGTCGGTCTGGCCGCCGAAGTGGTGGATCACGTGCTCGCGGACGTACTCCTGCCGGGCTCGGCTGAAGGCCGCACAGGCGTCGTGGTTGACGTACGCGGTGTAGCCGCGGTCGTGGGCACGGGAGAGCGCGGCGATCTTCTCGGCGTGGCCCGCGTACTCGGGGGTGTCCGCCGCCCGCCCGTCCGGCTCCTCCAACGGCACGGCGGCGGCGAGCTGCTCCAGCTCACGCTGGACCACTGCGGCGAACAGCTGCCGCTTGCCGCCGAAGCAGGCCCTGTCAGCACTCGCGCCCTGGAGGGATCCCTGCCCCGGCACCCTCGTAGGGTCGTCCGGGCGTCGCCGGTCGGACAGAACCGAGCCGCCCGGCCGGTCGCCCGGCCGGGCGAGCCCGCTGTCTCGGCGGCACGGTCACCGCACCCACCGGGAATCCTGCTCCGCTTGCGCTCGCCGGTACGACGTCCGCCGGCCGAAGGCTCAGAAGCCTCCGGGGACCGAGCCGGCGGCCTGCCGGTAGTTGTCGACGTCCGGCGAGTACGGCTGTCCGCTCGGCTGCCTGCCGATCCCGACGACGGAGCCCAGTATCGTCAGCAGCGTTCCGATGATCCTCTTCATCCGTTCCCCCCTCAGCTCTGGCATCCGGACAGGTCCGGTGTGCCTCCTCCCGGCAGCCTAGGCCCACCCAGGGCACCGGCGCACCGGGTCTGAGGATCTCTTGAGCCTGGCAGGCAGGTGGACTTCCGCTGTCGCCGATCTCCGACGCCGGCCGCGATGCTCACGCTCTGGACCCTTGTGGCGATGCGGTCTTGAACCGGCGGCAGGTGCCGCTGCCGTCGCCGGACCTCCGCCGCTTCACGGCCGGAAAGGACGTGGGAGGGCGGCCGGCCCGTCACCCGGCCGAGGAGACCTGTGCCGGGCCGCGGGCGCGCGGTCAGAACCAGTGCAGGCAGTGCGGGGAGCGCTCGGCGCGGAAGAGGGCGTCAGCGAGGGCGGCCGCGCCCGGGCGGTGGGCCCGGATGTGGCCGGCACGCACGAGCGTGCTCGGGGCGGTGCCACCGAGATAGACCGAGCCCAGGTCGCTCACGTCCATGGACAGGTCGGGCTCGCGATCCGTCGGGACGCAGTCGGCCCTGCCGTCCCGGACGGTCAGCAGGTACCGGCCGTGCTCGCCGAGGAACGGGTCCGCGACGTCGAGGACGAGCTCGCCGTCCATGGACCAGCCACGGGCGGTCAGGGCACGCGGGACGTCGAGCAGCCGCACCCAGAGCCAGTCGGTGTCGCCGCTCACCTCGCCGGCGCGGAAGTCCGCGAACTGCCACCGCAGCGGGTGCTCGGGCGGGACGTGCTTGAAGACGACCCGAGCGACCAGGTCGTGTCCGAGTACGAACCGGGCCAGGGCCGTGAAGACGGCGTCATCCGCGGCGATGGTCTCGTCGACCGTCAAGGTCTCGGGCTCGCCGATCGAGTAGCTGGCATAACCGTCCGGAACGCCGTCGGCGTCACGGTGAACGGCGACGTAGCGCGGCGCCGGCGAGATCGGGGGCTGCCCCGCGCGCAAGGCCCACCAGCGGTGCGGGCGGGACAGTGCGCCGGGCTGGGCGCGGCGGTACCGGTCGTAGACCTCCTCCAGAATCTCGCCGCACTCGGCACGACGCAGCACCTCGACCGAGCCGGTCGCCGGTACCTCGGCGACTCCGCGCGCCCGGGGAACGGCGAGGGCGGCCCCGTGGCGCGGCACCGTCAGCCGCGCCGTGTAGGTCGCCGGTCCGTAGCCGAACCTGCCGTAGATCGGGGCCTCCGAGGCCAGCAGCACGGAGAGGAACTCCCCGCGGGCCCGCAACTCGGCGAGCTGATGCCGCATCATCGCGCTGAGCACGCCCTGGCGCCGGTGCGAGGGCAGGACGCCGACGGCGGTCACCCCGGCGGCCGGGACGAGGGTCCGGCCGGGCAGGGTGAGCTCGAAGGGGTACGCGGCGGCGGTGCCGACGGGCCGCCCGTCCGCCGTCAGGGCGAGCAGGCAGCGGTCCGTTTCGAGCGCCGACCACCAGAGCCCGCCGCCCTCGACCGGGGTTTCCGGGAAGCGCCCGAACGCGGCATGGACCGTGTCGACGAAGACGTCGAAGTCCTCATCTGTCGTGGAACGAATCTCCATTGCCGCCGCTGCCTCCTCGAATCACCGGCACCACGACTCGTGGTGTCCGGATCACAGTGCAGCGTTGACCCGTGGCCACGGCAAGCGAATTACGGCCGGGCCCGCGGCGGAACCGCCGCCGGTCACGGCCGGTGGGACGTGGCCCCGGGGCCGGCGGCCGCCGCCCTCCGGAGGCGGCGGCTCACCGCGGCAGCAGGGCAGGAGGCCGGTCGGCGCGCCGGCACGGCACACGGCGGGACGGGGCGCCCGCCCCGCCGCCTACGGTGACCGGCCCCGGCCCCGGCCCGCGCCGTGGGCGGCCAGGCACCGGGCCGGTGGCCCCCACGGGGTGGGGCGGGGTGATCAGCCGCCGCTCTTGCGGCGGAAGTTGCGCTTGCCGCCGACCGCGCCGTGAGCGCCGTGGATCTTCGAGTCACCGCTCGGACCGCCGGCCGTGCCGTCGGTCTTGGCACCGTGCTTGCGCTCCAGCGCGGCGAGGAACCGGGCCTTGACGTCGTCCCCGGCGCCGGACGCGGCGGCCTCGACGGCCTCCGTGCTCTCGGTGCTCTCGGGGCTCTCCGATGATGCTGCGTCGCTGCTCATGCAGGACCTCCTGGAAGTGTGGTGCCGATTGACGGCTACACGGACACCATGTCATGCCCGAGGGCCCCACCCACCGCCGGGACCGGCCCCGCACACCCGGCGTGCCCCGACCCCGGCCTCCTCTCCCCCGTGCGGCCGGACCTCTCCGGTCCGCGTACCGGTTCCCCGCCGCGGGGCACCACTCGCCCCCACCACCGGTTCGCGCGCCGCTGGGAGCGACCACGGCGCCGGCTGAGAAGGGGCAGCCCGGTCGAGGTTCGTGCTTCCGCGGGGCGGGCGGTTACGGCCCTCGCGGCTGACCTCCGGCCGGTCAGGGCCGGTCGCCGACCCGCAGGTGGGTCGCGAGCTGGCGTCGGCCGCCGGTCAGGGCCTCGGCGAGGACCGCGAGCGTGGTCAGCGCGGCGAGCGCCGCCGCCGGGAGGAGGAGCTGCCCGGCCGCTGGGCGCAGGCCGACCGGGGCCGGGGCTCCGACCAGCGTGGACAGGTCGAAGGCCGGCCCGAGCAGGGCGACGGCGGCCAGCGCGGCGAGGGCGCCGCCGGCCGCGGCCGTGAGGGTCAGCGGCAGCGTCTCGGCGAGGATGAGCGCGAGGCCCTGGCGCGACCGCAGGCCCATGGTGCGCAGCCGGGCGAGCAGGGCGGCCCGGTCGGGGGCGGCGCGCAGCAGGGTGAGCAGGACGGCGAGCAGGGCGAGCGCCCCGGCGGCCGTGACCGCGCGGCGGAAGTGGCGGCCGGCGGCGTGCTGGAGGGGGTCGTTGGCGAGGTCGGCGGTGACGGCGGCGCTGGTGCGCGTCACGTAGCCGCTGCGCAGGGCGTCGGGGTCGTTGCCGACCAGGGCCGCGGAGGCGGTCGGCCCGGGTGGCGGAGGCGGGGCGTCGAGGTCGGCCAGGACGGACGGCGACAGCTTGCCGACCAGGTGGGCGAGGCCCGGTTCGTCGACGCGGCCGACGGCGAACCAGTCGGTGGCCCGGTCGAGTTCCGGCAGCACGGCGGTGGCCGCCGGGGTCGGCAGGACGATGAAGGGCCGGGTGGCGCCGGGCAGTGCGGGGGTGGCGTCGACCGTGCCGGCGCGGACGGCGAGGACCTCGCCGCCGCTGGGCAGGCGCAGCCGGTGGCCGCCGGGGCCGAGGTGGCGCGCGAGGCCGGCGCTGAACAGGGCGGGGACGGCGGGCGCTCCGGCGACGGGACCGGCCGGGGTGGCGAGTGCGGCCGGGTCGAAGGTGCCCACGCCGACGGTGCGCGCGATCCGCGCGTACGCCTGCGGTTCGGCGACGACCAGGATGACCTGGGTGGCGTGGGGGTCGACGCCGGTACCGACCCCCGGGACGCCTTCGAGCAGGAACGCCTCGCTCTCCAGCCGGACGGGGGTGGCGGCCGTGACCCCCGGGAGGGCGGCAGCGGCCGGGCCGAAGTCGGGTGGCAGGGTGCGGCCGGTGGGCGCCGCGACGGAGGCGTCCGCGCCGACGGCGAGCCGGGCGGCCCGCTGCCTGGCCAGGCCGACGCCGTCCAGCACGGACGCGCCGAAACCGGCGGTGGTGACGGCGAGCACCAGGGCGAGCAGCGGAAGTGTGGAGGGGCGGCGGCGGCCGTCGCTGCCCCGGGCGGCGCGGGCCAGGCCGAGGAAGCGCACCACCCCGGGGCTGCGCACGGCGGTGCGGGCCAGCGCGCCGGCGAGGGCGGGCAGCAGTCGCGCCAGCACCAGCGCCGTGGTGAGGGCGACCAGCAGGGGCGCCGCGACGAGCAGCAGGTCGGGCCCGTCGGCGGGCGGTGCGGCGCCGCGGCGCCGGGCGCCGGCCACGGCGGCGGCGGTGAGGGCGAGGACGGCGAGTTCGGCGATCAGCCGTCCACGTCGGGCGGCCTTGCCGGGGTGGCTGTGCTTCGGTGGCAGGGCGGCCCGGAGGGGGACGGCGAGCAACGCGACCAGGGTGGTGACCAGCGCGGCCGCGACGGCCGCCGTCCAGCGCGGGGTGGGCAGCAGCCACAGCGCCAGCGCGGTGGCTGCCACGGCGGCGGGGAGCACGGTAGCCGCGCCCTCGCCGCAGAGGCGCAGCAGGACGCCGGGGCCGGAGCCGCCCCGGGCACGGAGCAGCCGCAGTTCGGCGCCGCGTCGTTCGGTGGTGAGGGCGGTGGCCAGGGCGAGGACGACGGCCGCGATTCCGGCGACGGCCGCCGGTCCGACCAGGGCCAGCGGTGCGACGGCGGCCTGCCGGGCCACGGCCCGGTCGAGGTGACCGGGCAGCCGGGACGTGGTCGACAGGTCCGGGCGTCCGGTCGCGGCGATCAACTGGGTGGCCGTCGGCCCGGTCAGATAGGCGGCGACGTCGTGCCGGACCTCGGCCAGCCGGTCGGCGCGCAGGGCGTCGGTGTCGACGGGCAGCCGCCAGAAGTCGCGCGCCTGGTGGCCCCAGGTGGCGAGGGCACGCAGGTGGTCGCCGCCGACGACCCCGGCGGTGTGCCAGTGCCGGACCGTCGGGTCGGTGAGGAGACGCTCCAGGCAGGCCCGGCCGGTGCAGGCGAGGTCGCTCCAGTACGGATCGGCCGAGTCGGTGACGGTGTAGAGGCCGACCACCCGGGCCTGCTCCTCCGGTCCGGAGCCGTCCCCGAGGACGTCGCCGAGACGGATGCCGATGGTCTCGGCGGCGGCGCGGCTGACCGCGATGGGGATCGGGCCGTCGGGGGTGGCGCCGCTCGGCCAGCTCCCGGCGACCAGGGTGGTGTGCTCGGCGAAGCCGTCCAGGTAGAGCAGGTCCAGGGTGGGCAGGGAGCGGCCGTCCGGGCGGTCGAGCCCCGGGTTGGTGAGCCCCCGACGCTCGACGGCCCGGGCGCCGAACACCGGCCCGGAGGACGCCACGGAGAAGCCCGCCCCGGTATGGGCGAGGAGCACGGCGGTCACGGCCTCCAGGTCCGCGGCACTCTCCTCACGGTCGCGCGGGGGCGCGGAAGTGGCCAGCAGGCTGGTCTCCAGGGTGCCGCGGTCGTGGAGGAAGTCGCGCAGGGCGGCATCCGTGCCTCGGTCCAGGGCTCTCGGGAAGGCCGCGGCCAGGAACACGAGGGCGAGAGCGAGGACGGCGGTGAGCAGCGCGGCCCAGGGTGCCGTCCGCAGCCTGGTGCGTACCCACGGGGCAGGCCGGTGGGCGCCGGTGATCGCGGTACGGGACGCACCGGCGGGCCGGGTACGGCGGCGGGCGGGGCTGGTCACACGGTCCTCCGTCGGACGGGACGACGGCACCGACGCTCCGTCACCGGATAGCGGACGATGGTGTCAGAGCTGTGCCCGCAACGGAAGGAGCCTGTGCGAAGCACGTACCGAAAGGGCAGGCCGGCACGGACGGACGGGCACCCGGAGGGTCTTCCCGGGGCGAGGGCACCGGCGGGCGGCGCCGGAACGTGGAGGGAGAGCGACTGCTGCCGGAGACGGCTTCCCGCTCGCACGAGGACGGGAGCGGCGGCGGTGTTGTAGCGGACGGTACGCAGGGCTACGCTGCCATGCATGAAGCAGCTGAATGTGCGTTTGGACGACACCGTTCACGAGGCCCTCGAGCAGCGGGCGGAGGCGGCCGGGATGAGCCTGCCGGACTACGCGCGCAGGGTGCTGGCCGAGGAGGCCGACGAGCGGCGTGAACGCTTCCTGACCGCCGCCGCGCACTTCTCCCAGGCCTGGGCGCCGGCATTCGAGGCCGAGTTCGGCCCCTACCCCCAGGGCGCCACCCGGCCCGGGACGGCGGACGCGGCGTGATCCTGCATGTCGACCGGGCCTGGCTGCTGGACATCGCCCACCAGTTCCTGCCGGCCGATCCGGACGTCACCGACTACGGCACCCTCGCCGCCGCGGTGGCCCGCCACGTCGACGAGGTCATGGACGTACCGGTGTACGGGGGTGTGCACCAGCGTGCGGCCGCGCTCATGCACCAGCTCATCCGCGTGCCGGCGCTGGACTTCGCCAACGAGCACTTCGCGGCCGTCGTCGCCGCCTCCTACCTCAGTGCCTCCGGCGTGATCGTCACCGCCGAGCCCAGGCAGGCCGTCGAGCTCGCCGCCCGCATCGGCGACGGGAAGGCGGACGTACGCGAAACCGCCACCGCCGTCCGCACCTGGTACCGCTAGGGCCCGCCTGCGTGCGGCCAGGGCCTCGCGCAGGCGGGGGCAGCCGTGGGCGGCTGGGCCGGGCGGGTGGGGTCGGGGGTGTCCCGGTGTGGTGGCACGGGGTGATGGCGGGTGGTGGCGGGAGGCTGGTGTGCCGGAGGCGGACCAGGAGGGTGGGAGGGCGTGTGAGCGGGCGCAGCCGTCGAGGTGCCGATGGCCCCGTGACCGCGGGCGGGGGGCGGGCGGCGGGCGACGCCGGTGTGCTGGGGACGGCGCTCGCCGTGGTGCTGGCGTTCTCGCTCGCGCAGGGTTCGTGGCAGTGGTTCTCCACCTATCTCGGTGTGACGCTTCTCGTGGTGGTCGTCTCCTTCGGCCGTGCGCCGGCGCCGACGCCGGGTCGAGGGGCTGCCTACGCGTGGAGTCTGGTGGCGTACTCGCTGGTCGTGGGTCTGTGCGTGGCACTCGCGCTGGCACCGGCGTTGCAGCGCTGGGACTGGCTGTTTCCCGCGCCGGGCGCCCGGCACGGGTGCGTGGCGTCCGGCCGCTACGAGAGTCTGCAGGCACAGGCCGCTCTGGGGCAGTTGGCCGGCCGTGACGGTGACGCGCTGGCGTACGCGCAGCGGGAGCAGAGCCGCCAGGCCGTCGACGAGTGCCTGGCGGCGACGACGACGCGTTGGCTGCCGGTGTACGCGTTGGGGGCGGCCCTGCTGGTGGGCGCGGGTTCGTGGTCGTGGGCGCGGGCCCGGGCGCGCGGGACGGCGCAGAGGCCCGTCTGAGCCGGTCCCGGGCGGACGCTCCGGCAGAACGGAGACGGCCGCTCCCGGCCGCCGGACCCGGGCGGCGGGCGGGCGGGTTGCCGTCGCCCGCCGGAGGGCGGACATTCGTGGTGGTGCTGTCGGCGGATTCCCCTCCTCGGGAGACCGCTCGCCGGCAGGGTGTCCGGACGGTGTGGAGGCGGGTGCGGCAATGGGCAGGGTGGAGGAGTCGATCGACGTGGACGTTCCGGTCCGCGTCGTCTACGACCAGTGGACGACCTTCGAGCGCTTCCCGGAGTTCATGGAGGGCGTGGAGGAGGTCAGACAACTGGACGACCTGCACGCCCACTGGAGGACGAAGATCGCCGGGCTGTCCCGTGAGTTCGAGACCGAGATCATCGAACGGGTCCCCGACGAGCGCGTGTCCTGGCACACCACCAGCGAGAACGTGAAGCACACCGGCATGGTCTCCCTGCAGCCGATCGATGCGACGCACACGCGCGTCAGGATGACCATGGACTTCCAGCCCACCGGCTTCGCCGAGAAGGCCGCCGACAAGCTGGGTGTGCTCGACCGTCAGGTGAGGGGCGACCTGCGTCGCTTCAAGCACTTCATCGAGGAGCGCGGCGCCGGGCCCGACACCGTGGGCGACGCCCCCTCCTGATCGACGCCTCGTCACATGCCCGGGCTCTCCTCGCCCGGACCCGGCCGGGCTCCGGCCGGGTCCGGGGACGAGAAGCCGCCGGGGACGAGAGGACGTACCACGGGGGCATCGGGCCGTACCGGGGCGCGCCGGCGGCGGCCATATTTCGGTGGGGACCGAACGGTGGAGGCCGTAGGTTCTCCGGCATGGATCTTTCAACGACGGGCGTGGCCCCGGCGGACGGCAAGGCACTCGCGGCAGCTTCGACGACGGTGGTGCTGTGGGCGTCCGCGTTCGTGGCGATCCGCAGTGCGGGCGACCACTTCGGGCCCGGGGCGCTCGCGCTCGGCCGGCTGCTGGTGGGGGCGGTGGCGCTGGTCGGACTGCTCGTGTACCGCCGGGAGGGCCTGCCCCCGCGGTCGGCCTGGCCGGGAGTGGTCACCTCGGGGGTGCTCTGGTTCGGCCTGTACATGGTCGCGTTGAACTGGGGCGAGAAGCAGGTCGACGCGGGCACGGCGGCGATGCTGGTCGGCATCGGACCGGTTCTGATCGCCCTGCTCGGCGGCTGGCTGCTGCGTGAGGGTCTCCCGCCCAAGCTGCTCGCCGGGATGGCGGTCTCGCTGGCCGGGGCGGTCGTGGTGGGCTTCTCCATGTCGGGCGGGGGCGGCAGTTCGGTGCTCGGCATCGCGCTCTGCCTGCTCGCGGCCGTGGCCTACGCGGCGGGTGTGGTGAGCCAGAAGCCGGCACTGCGGCACGCCTCCGCACTCCAGGTGACCACCTTCGGCTGCCTGATCGGCGCGGCAGCCTGTCTGCCGTTCGCTCCGGAGCTGGTGTCGGACCTTGCGGCCGCACCCCTGTCCGCGACGCTCGACGTGGTGTACCTGGGCCTGTTTCCGACCGCGCTGGCGTTCACCACCTGGGCCTACGCGATCTCCCGGACCACGGCGGCGCGCATGGGTGCGATCACCTACTCGGTGCCGGCCCTGGTCGTGCTGATGGCGTGGCTGCTGCTCGGCGAGGCACCCGCGATGCTGACCCTGGCCGGTGGCGCCCTCTGCCTGGCCGGCGTCGCCGTCTCCCGCCGCGGCTGAACGTCGAGCACGGTGAGGCGCCGCTGCGGGCGGCGTCGGCCCGTCGGAGTCACCCTGCGTGACCGCCGACCCTGGAGCGGGTGGCCAAATCTGTGTCCCAGGTCTCACGCGCCTCCGTCTGGTTCGTTCGCGTCCCTCTGTGGTGGGATGTGGCGGCACGAGATGATGACCGCTGACGGGGGTGCGGGTTGAGGAGTGGACGGCTGCTGGGGGCCGGGCTGGACGCGGACGCGGTCCGGCTCTCCGCCGTGGGTCTGGTTCGCCTGGCTGCGGACGAATGGCTGGGCGAGGCGGCAGGGGCGCCGGCGTGGGTGTGGCAGATGCGGGCGGCCTCGTTCGCGGACACGTGGCTGGCCTTTGCCGAACCTGCCGTGCCGGGGCTGCGGGTGCCGGCCGGAGCGGTGATGCGGTCGGTCGTGTCCCGGGCCGCGGAGCTGGTGCTCCAGGCCCGGGAGGAGGACGCTCCGGCCGCTCTGGAGTGGCTGGGCCGGCGGTCGGCCGAGGCCCGCGACCAGGCGCGGCGGGCGGATGCCACCCACCCGGCCGAGCCTGCCGCGCTCGCCCTCGTCTGGCACGGCATCCAGGCGATCACCATCGACGGCGATCACACCGCTGCGGGCCGGGAGTCCCACGACAGGCGCATCACCGAACGGTGCGAGGCGTACGTCCGCGAGCGGCACCACCGCCAGGACACCCTCGCGCTCCTGCTGTCCTGTGCCCGGACGGCCGCGAACGCGCTGGTCGAGGTGAGTGACGGCGACCCGGCTCGGGCCGACCGGTGGCTCGATGACCAGGCCGCCCGGTGCATGCCACCCGGTGACCCCGTACCGCTCTGGGTGCCGGGCCGGCCCGGACAGCCCACGGGCTGACCCACCCGCCCGGCGAACAGCACAGCCGGGCGCCCTTCGATGCCGCGCCGCCCCGGCCCGCCCGTCAAGCCGGGCCGCCGTCACCACGGCATCGACCGGACGGCCCCGGGCGCCTCAGCCCAGCCCCGGCAGGCGCCGCAGCTCGCCGATCCTCAGGAGTCGTGCGAGCAGGACGAACAGGGTGAGCATCGCGAGGCCGCCCGCGGCGAGGCCCAGCACGGGGGCCCAGGTGGCCGACGTGACGGTGGCGGAGCAGCCGCGGGCCACGGACCAGCCCAGTGCTCCGGCGGCGAGGGCGGAGGCGGTCAGCTTGCCGTAGGTGCGGCACAGCCTCCTGCCGTCCAGCCGGCCTCCGAGGCGGCGTCGCAGCAGCAGGGCGGTGACGAGCAGACCGATCGCGTAGGAGGCGGCGTAGGCGCCCGCCAGGCCGGTGACCGACCAGCGCGGGGGCATCAGCAGATGGCAGGCGGTCGCCAGGGCGATGTCGGCCGCACTGATCCACACGGCCATCCAGAACGGGGTCCGGGTGTCCTCGAAGGCGTAGAAGCCGCGGAGCAGCAGGTACTGGGCGGAGAAGGGGATCAGGCCGAGTCCGAAGGCCTGCAGCATGTGGCCCAGGGGCACGACGGACGCGGGATCGGCGTGCCCGTGTGCGAAGATCACCTGTGCCGCCTCCGGTCCGAGGACCACGAAGAAGAAGGCCGCGGGAACGATGACGACGCCGCTGATCCGCAGGGCCTGCGAGAGGTCGTCGCGCATGTCGTCCAGGCGGTGTTCGGCGACGGCCCGGCTCATGCGCGGCAAGAGGGCGGTGACCAGCGAGACGGTGATGACCGACTGCGGCAGCGACCAGATGGTCTGCGCGTAGGTGTACGCGGAGAAGCCGACGCCGGCCTTGGGCAGTGCCGCGTCCGCGGCGGAGGCGTAGCGGGTCACCACCGTGCTGGCCACGAGGTTGGTGAGGACGAACAGCAGGGTCCAGCGGGCCGCGCCGATGCTCTTGCCCAGGCCCGTGCCGCGCCAGTCGAAGCGCGGGCGGAAGCGGAAGCCGGCGGCCCTGACGAACGGGACCAGGGCGAGCGCCTGGACCGCCAGGGCCACCGTGGTGCCCGCGCCGAGCATGGTGACCTGGGCCGGAGTGATGTCCTGGACCGAGCCCGGGCCGGTCATCATGGCGAGGTAGACGCCGAACATGGCGATCAGGACGACGTTGTTGAGGACCGGGGTCCACATCATCGCGCCGAACTTGTTCCGGGCGTTGAGCACTTGGCCGAGGATGCTGAACAGCCCGTAGAAGAAGATCTGCGGGAGCAGGAACCGCGCGAAGACCACCGTCAGCCGGAACGCCTCGTGGTTGGCCGGTGTGTCGCGCTGGTAGAGGCCGATGATCTGCGGCGCCGCCCACACGGCCAGCAGGGTGCCCACTCCCAGCACGGACATCGTGAGGGTGACCAGGCGCTGCTCGAAGGCGCTTCCGCCGTCCGGGTGTTCGGTCCTCGCCCTGACCAACTGCGGTACCAGTACCGAGTTCACGGCGCCGCCGATGAGCAGGAAGTACAGGCTCGCCGGTACGACGTTGGCCTGGTTGTAGGTCGTGGCCAGCAGCCCCGCCCCGAGTGCCCCGGCCTGCAGGACCGTTCTGAGGAGCCCCGTGGCCCGGGACACCATCGTCCCCGCGGCCATCACCAGGGACGAGCGCATCAGCCCGCCCTCGGCCGCCCCCGGCTTCGGGGCGGCGTGCCGCCCCTGCTTCCGCTTCCCCCGTGACCGCGTTGTCGCCGCGGCCTGCGTCCCCTCCGACATGACCCCAACCTACGTCGTGGAGATCATCGCCGTGCGAGCCGGTCCGGGTTCTCCGGTCGGGCCAGGGACCGGCCCCGGCGTCGGCCCGGGATCGGCCGTGATCCAGGTCACGGCGTCGGCCTGGAGGACATTACTTGACATATTCAATTATCGAGCCCTACCGTCGAATCTGTTACTTGAGGACATCAACCATCAAGTACGTCAAAACTTCTTGTCCAGGAACACCGGGAGCACCACCATGAAGGCCATCACCTACCAGCGCTACGGCAGCCCCGACGTCCTGGAGTACGGCGACGTCCCGGAGCCCAAGCTGGGCGCCGACGCCGTCCTGGTCCGGGTCCGGGCCGCCGCGGTGAACCCGGTCGACTGGAAGATCCAGGCCGGCTACCTGGACAGCGTGCTCGACGCCGTCTTCCCCGTCATCCCCGGCTGGGACGTCGCCGGCGTGGTCGAGCAGGTCGGCGTCGGCGTCACCGAGTACGCGCCCGGGGACGAGGTCATCGGCTACGTCCGCGAGGACATGGTCGGCCGTGGCACCTTCGCCGAGTACGTCGCCGCACCTGTGCGCACCCTGGCCCACAAGCCCGCCGCCCTCGACTTCGAGCAGGCCGCCGGCCTCCCCCTGGCCGGCCTCACCGCCTACCAGGCCCTGACCGGCGCCCTCGAGATCAAGCCCGGTGAGACCGTGCTGGTGCACGCCGCGGCCGGTGGCGTCGGCTCGCTGGCCGTCCAGATCGCCCGCGCCCTCGGCGCCCGGGTGATCGGCACCGCCAGTGAGCGCAACCACGACTACCTGCGGACGCTCGGCGCTGAGCCCGTCTCCTACGGCGAGGGCCTCGCCGACCGCGTCCGGGCGCTGGCCCCGGAGGGCGTGGACGCGGTACTCGACCTGATCGGCGGCGAGGCGCTGCAGGCCTCCCCCGCCCTGCTGGCCCCCGGCGGGCGGCTGGCGTCCATCGCCGACGGCGCCGTCCTGGCCGCCGGCGGGCGCTACGTCTTCGTCCGTCCGGACCACGCCGACCTGACCGCGCTCGCCGAGCTCGCCGACAGCGGGGCGCTGACCGTCGAGGTTGCCGCGACCTTCCCGCTGGAACGCGCCGCCGACGCCCAGCGCCTGAACGCCGACGGGCACACCCGCGGAAAGATCATCGTCATCGTCCCCTGATCCGACCGGCCGTGGGGGGCCGCCCCCACGGCCCCCCTGTTCAGCGACGCCGGGCCGCACGCCCCGGCCACAGCGCGACCGCCCCACCCGGTCCGACCCGCCCGGACCACCCGAGGCGCCGGCCCCCGGCGCCGCCGCCCGAAGGATCACGCCATGTCCGTAGTCGTCATCGCCGACTGGCTCGCCGCCGCCGGCTCCGAGCAGCGCGTCGCCGAGCTGCTGCCCGCCCTCACCGAGGCCGCCCTCGCCCAGCCCGGCGTCCTCGCGTTCCGGGCCGTGCGCTCCCAGCGCGACCACGCCGCGTTCGTCGTCATCGCCGAGTACGAGAACCGGAACGCACACGTGGCGCACCAGGACACCGACCACTATCGTGAGCTCGTCCTGGGCGGCATCGCCCCGCTGCTCATCGACCGGCAGTCCGAGGACTACTCGCTGCTCTGAGCTCGTCGCCGTCGCCCCTTGCGACCCCGCACCGGATCCAGACCCTCGTGACCCGCGCGGTCTGCGTCACCCGTTGGTGGGCGTGCTGCTGGTCGCGGCCAGCGCGGTGCTGGCCGGGGCGCGTTCCTTCCGAGCGATCGGGCAGTGGGCCGCCGCCGCGCCGCAGCACACTCTGGCCCGGCTCGGCGCCCGGGCCATCGGCGTCTTCGGTGTATGCCTGGCACCCAGCACGTCGACGATCCGCCGAGTGGTCGGGGCGGTCTGTCCGGGCAGCCTGGTCGATCTGACCGGCACCGGCACCGCCGGGGCGACCACGCTCGCGGTCGACGGGAAGAGCGCCCGCGGCTCACGTACCGATGACGCGCCTGCCGCCCATCTGCTCGCCGCGATGACTGGCGCCGGCCGGACCGTGGCCCAGCTGCGAGTACCGGACAAGACGATCACCTGCTTCGCCGCCCTATTGGAACCGTTCGACCGGCTGGGGTGGTCGTAACCGCGGACGCGCTGCACACCCAGCGCGCCCACGCCCGGTTCCTGGTCGACGAGAAGCAGGCCCACTACCTGCTGATGGTCAAGGCCAACCAGCCCGCCCTGCACCGCGCGCTGCGCTCACTGCCCTGGACCCAGGTCACCGCCCGGCACTATCAGCGCGGAAGCGGACACGGCCGCCGCGAGACCCGGGTGACGCGCATGCTGACCGTCACCGACCTGGGGCTGGACTTCCCCTACGCCGTCCAGGCCGCGAAGATCACCCGCTACCGCACCGACCTCAAGAGCGGGAAACGGACCAGGCAGACCGTCTACGCGCTCACCGATCTGTCCCACCTGCAGGCCTCACCGAAGCGCATCGGCAAGCTCGCCCGCTCGCAGTGGGCCATCGAGAACAGGCTCCACTTCGTCCGCGACACCGCCTTCGGCGAGGACGTCTCCCGGGTCCGCACTGACCACGGCCCGGAGAACATGGCCACTCTGCGCAACCTGGCAATCAACACCCTCCGCGACCACGGCCACACCAGCATCACCGTCGGCCTCCGCCACATCTCCTACGAGCCCTTCACCCGCCCCCTCGACCTCCTCGACATCCCGTGACCAGGACAGATGCAAGATCATCAGGACTTTGGCCTGGAGCATCTCGACGTCGCCGGCTGCCCGGAGATCGCGTCGGGGGAACGGGCGACGCTCGGTCGCATTACTTGTCGTAGGCGGACGGCGATGACCCTGCGTTGTTTCCAGATGTCGCCATCGACCGCCACCAGTCAGCGCCAGCCATCATCTCCCTGAGCTGGGTGTCGGCGAGGTCAGGATGAGCCGCGGCGGCGTGCGCCTTGATATGTCCGAACAGCTCCTCGTCATCCGCGCCGGTGAAATCGATCCTGCCGTGCGACGGATCTACGCAGTGGAATCCGCGCATTGCTCCTCCTTCACGAAGCGTCATTTGATTCTAGGCCGCGATGGCGTTAACGCGCGCGCCCAGGGACATTCCCGCACGCTCGCCCATGCATTGCGTCTCCCTTCCTCCGTCCCGGGCCCATTACCCAGGGCTGATTCTCCTGATGATCTTGCATCTGTCCTGGTCACGGGATGTCGAGGAGGTCGAGGGGGCGGGTGAAGGGCTCGTAGGAGATGTGGCGGAGGCCGGCGGTGATGCTGGTGCGGACCCGGGAGGCGACCTCGCCGAAGGCGGTGTCGCGGACGAAGTGGAGCCTGTTCTCGATGGTCCACTGCGAGCGGGCGAGTTCGGTCACCCCACCCCGGAGCCTCGGTGCATCGGCAACGGCCCGACGCCACCCCATCACACCACCGTGACCTGGGCGTCCACATGATCAGAAAGACTTTGAATCAGCCCTGGTTGTGCATCCGAGCCGTTCGCCCTGTCACTGGACCCTCTTTTCGCGGGTGGCGAGCAGGACTCGGCCGAACGGGCGGTCCTCGATCAGGTGGCATTGCGCCTCGGCGGCTTGTTCCAAGGGGAATATGCGGGCGATGGCGGGGTCAAGCCGTCCGTCGCGCAGCCACTCCAGCAATGTCTTCCTGGCGGCCCGAGCGACGTCGCGCGGGATCATCGTGAAGGTGTAGCCGTAGGCCTTCGCGTTCTTCCAGATCAGATCAGTGATGTTCACCGTTCCTTCGGTACCGCCGGAGTATCCGACACCGACATAGCTGCCGCCGTGGGCGAGGCTCGCGATCGCGGGACCGAGAAGTGGGCCGGCGACACCGTCAATCACCACGTCCACACCCCTGCCTTCGGTGAGGCGCGCCACGCCCTCGGGTAGCGACTCGCGGGAAAGGTCGATGACGTGCTGGTAGCCCGCGGCGCGTGCCTGCACGGCCTTGTCGGTACGGCTCGCGGTGGATATCACCAGCGAGGCACCGAGTTCGCGTGCCACTTGCGCGGTGCCCATGCCGACCGAGCCGCCGACGCCAGGTGCCAGAACCGTGTGTCCTGGTGCGAAGTCGATCAGCTGGGTCAGCACGAGGTAGGCGGCGCTGAATCCGGCACCGGCGAAGAGCGCGCAGGCCGCCTCGTCACCGACCCCGTCGGGGATCGGCATCAGTTGGGCGGCGTCGGCGGTCAGTTGCTCACGCCACGTTCCGTCGACGAGCCAGCCCAGCCCGCCGCCTGCGACCACGACCCGGGTGCCCTCCGCCAGACCGGTTCCGCCTGGATCGACGACTGTGCCGACGGCACCACCACCGGGCACCAGCGGCGGCGACTTGTGCAGAGAGGCGGCCATCCGGCCGGCTCTGATGGTGTTGTCGGCGGGGCTCACCTCGGCGTGACTGAGCTCGATCAGCGCTCGGCCATCCTTGGCCTGCTCCGCAGGTCGATCGACAAGTCGCAGTTCCTCGTAGCCGCCGTAGCGCCGGAACTCAATGGCCCGCATGACGTCACCCTTCCCCCCGAATCGCAATTCCTGTGACAACTGATTGCCATGACAACTGGCTTCGCGCGTCGCCGAGCTACGCGACCGGAAGGGTCAGGCGGATCGTCCGGCCAGGGTGTCTCGCAGCACGCCCGCGATCGAGACGCGGGCCAGCTCCCGCCGCACCGCCTGCTCCGCATCGCCGTAGACGCGACGCAGCGCGGGCTGGATACCGGCTCCGACCGGGCAAGACTGATTCGGCTCGCCGCGGTGCATACCGAAAACCGCGTCGCTCTGCACTGCCTCGTACACCTCAAGCAGGGTGATCGACTCCGCTGCGCGGGCCAGGCGCCAGCCGGCCCCGGCGCCGTGGCGGACCGTGACCAAGCCCGCGTCACGCAGGTCGGCAAGGCTGCGCCGAATGACGACCGCATTGGTGCTGACACTCGTGGCGATCTGGTCCGAGGTGACCATCTCTCGGCCCATGTCGTGCACGAAGGCCATCCAGGCCAGCACGTGTACGGCGATCGTCATCCTGCTGTTGGCGCTCATGCCTCACCCCTCTTGCTGTAACAGTAGCAGTTACAGCAAGTCGCGGACGTCTCGTCACTGGCGACCGAGGCGGGCGTGGCGCTCGCCGCCGGCCCCGTCCTCGGGTGCCCGGACCGGGCGCGGCCGCGCGCCGGGCGGTGGCGCCTCGTCCGTAACGGCGGCCCAGCCCGGGCCCGGGCCGGCGACGAGGGCGCGGACCCCGGCGAAGCCGGCCTCGGTCACGGAACAGGCACCGGGCATGCAATCCGCTTGCTAATGCAATTTCACATTACTATGTTACATCTCACATGGACGCCGGCCGCCGCTCCCGCCCCGGGGCAGAGCCGGCGTCAGCTCGGTTGCGCACGCCCCCACACGACGCACCCACCCCTGCTCCCACTCCGTCCCCGACCGCCGCACCAGATCCACCGTCACCCCACACCGCCCCCTTCCTCCCCACAGGAGCACCGGTGCCAACTCCCCTTCCCCCGCGCCGAGTCACGCTCCCCGCCGGGCAGTCGTCCGGCCCCGCCGACCTCACCCGCGAGGGCCCGCCGCGGCGCTGACCGCCCCCGGGCGACCCCGCCCCCATGACTCCCGTACGGGCCCGCCGTCCTTACCCGCTTCCGCGGCGGGCCCGTACGGGGCCCGGTCCGGCCGAACCTTCCACACGGCCGGCCCCGGCCCGGGACGCGCACCTCTCCCCGCCGCGTCCCGGAACCGGGCCCCGCGCACCCGCCTCCACGTTCCCCACGGGCCCGCGCGGGGCCCGGGCACGACACCAACAGCCCGTCACCCCACATCTGCAGGAGTCTTGGTGTCCTCGACCCGACACATACGCACCACCATGCTCTCGGCCGCACTCGCCGCCACCCTGGCCGTGCCCCTCACCCAGAGCGCCCAGGCGTTCGGCAGCCCGGCCCCCACCGCCGTCGCCGCCCCGCCCGCCCCCACCACGGCGGCGGCAGCCGCCCCGGCCTCCTACGGGCCGGAGGACGCCGTGGCCCACCGGGCGGGCGGGGCGAACGCCGCCCAGGCCGGTCCGACCGGCCCGCCCGGTGCCGCCGCACTCCAGCCGACCACCGGCGCGCCGCAGGACGGCGACCCGGCCGCCGCACAGGCGGCCGCCGTCGCCGCCCGGAACACCGTCTGCACCCCGGCGGCCTTCACCGCACTCGGCCCGGCCGCACTGGCCGACTTCCTCGCCGACCGCGGCCACACCTACCAGGACTGCCTGCGGCCGCTGCTGCTCACCTGGGACCCGGCGACCGCCAAGGTGATGACCCGCGAGCACGTCCGGGCCGTCGCCGACCGGATCCGCGACCTGGCCCCGTCCTTCGACGGCGCCAACAACCTCAACCAGCAGGAACTCTGGTACTTCCTGCACGTCGCCGTCCTCTTCGACTTCAGCCACGACGAGGTCGACATCGGCGACGCCACCACCGTCGCCGCCATCGACCGGGCCATCACCGCCTACACCGCCAACCCGCGCGCCTTCGAACCCACCACGACCAACGGCGCCACCATGGGCGAGCTGCTGCAGACCAGCACCGCCCCCGGGCTGCGGGCCGCCCGCCTCCCGCTCGTCAAGAAGGTCCTGCGGATGTTCGCGCCCGGCGGCGTCACGATCGGCGACACCGGCTGGAACTGGGCCGTCCAGGGCGCCCTCCAGCTCAACTTCCAGGGCGTCAACAACGTCGGCGAGGACCCGCAGGGGCTGTTCCGGGCCGCCGTCGCGGCCGACTCCGACTACCGCGAGGCCTTCCGGGCCTACGCCGGCTACACCCACCTCAAGGGCACCGCGAGCGAGTGGGCCGCCGCCGACGCGATGCTGGAGTACGGGCGCTTCGCCCAGATCGACGCCCTCCGGCCCGAGTTGAAGGCCCGCATCGGTGACCTGCTGGTCCGGGCCGCCACCACCTTCGGCCGGATGAGCCGGCCGTGGGCCAACCTCGTCGGGCCGGTCAACGACCTCGGCCTCTGCGAGCAGTACGGCGTCTGCCGCGCCGACATCGAGAAGCAGCTCTTCCCGAACACCTACAGCTACGACAACGGCTCCCTGGTGGTGCACACCGCCCTCGACCGGGCCACCGCCGACCAGCTCTACTACGCGACCAAGCAGGTCAAGAGCCAGTTCTTCCGGGTGCTGGGCACCGACCAGCCGCTCGCGGGCGACGACCACCCGGTCCTGAACGTCCAGCTGTACGACACCAAGGCCAACTACCAGGCGTTCCAGAACCTCCTGTTCAAGATCGGCGACGTCAACAACGGCGGCATGTTCCTGGAGGAGCGGTCCACCTTCTACACCTACCAGCGCACCACCGCCGAGTCGTACTTCAGCCTGGAGGAGCTCTTCCGCCACGAGTACACCCACTACCTCAACGCCCGGTGGGCCATCCCCGAGTCCGGCTACACCACCCGCTGGCCGGGCGACGCCACCTTCGCGATGAACGAGGGCACCGCCGAGTACTTCGCCGGCTCCACCCGCGACGGCGGCGTCAAGCCGCGCAAGTACATGGTCCGCCAGGTCGGCTGGGACGACCAGGCCGGCACCGCCCGGCTGACCGTCGACCAGATCCTCCACGCCACCTGGAGCGGGCAGGGCTTCCGCGCCTACCCGTACGCGGCGACGCTCTTCAACCTGCTCGGCGAGAAGCACCCCGACCGACTCGCCGAGATGTACCGCCTGCTGCGCGCCGACGACCGTGCCGGGTACGACGCCTGGCGCGACCGTCTCGGCCGCGACGCCGCCCTCCAGCGCGAGTACACCGCCTACCTCGACGCCGAGATCCCGCTCGCCGACTCCCTGTTCGTCCCGGCCACCTCCTACACCCCCAACGGATCGCTGGACTACGCCTGGAGCTCCGAGGTCCAGGCCTCCTTCGCCAGGGCCACCGGGAACACCCCGGTCTGCAAGGACAACGCCGACTGGAACAACAAGATGCGCTTCACGTGCACCGGCCGCATCACCGCCAACCTCGCGGCCCCGGCCGACCCCGGCCAGACCCGCAAGGACATGGCCGCCACCGTCGACTACTACCTCCTCGCCCGGGCCGGCACCGCCGCCGACAACCTCGCCGACATGAACTGCTGGTTCGGCACGGTCGACGTCTGGCCCGACGGCCGGGCCGGCAGCGCCGAGTACACCTGCGAAGGCCCGCTGCGGCGCTGAGCCGCACGTGCCGTCGTCGGGCCGCCCACCGCCGTCCGGGCGGGGTCCGTCGACGGCACGACGGCGGTTGAGTGGGGATGGTGAACGGGTTTCGGGCGTAACGCGGACCGGAAGGTGCGTGCCCGGCCCCCATGTTCCGCCTCCACGGCAACCGCAATGATGCGAGTCCGCCCGGCGGACAGCACCGTGGGGCGCCCACCCGTCCGGCTTCGGCCCGGGAGGCCCGAGGATGTCGGACAGCGCAACGGCGTCCCCGGCCTCCGGCCGCCGGGACCCGACGCCCTACCGCGGCCTCGTCGAGGCCGAGTTGCGCCGCCACGACGCCGGTGGCTGGTCCATCAAGGCCGACGAGCCGTGGTAGCCGGTTCCCCCGACGGCTGCCGCCCGCGTGACCGGGGCTGGAAGCTGCACCTGTCCGCCACCCCGCTGTCGGCGCCCACCGTCCTCGCCCGCGCCGCCCGGGTGCTCGCCGCCGAACCGGCCGCGTTCACGTGCCGCGCGGCGCCGCACGGGACACTCGTCGTCTGCGACTGGTGACAGCGTTCTTACCGGCACCCCGACATCGCCGGGATCGTCCGCCGGTTGCAGGACGAAGGGGAGACGGTCGCCCCGGAGGACTTGGCGCAGGTCTCGCCGTACCTGACCGAGCACACCCGCCGCTTCGGTGAATACTCCACCCACGAGCCCGCCGGCCAACCCGACGCCTACGACCCGCACCTGGACGCCGACTTCACCCCGGTCCGCGGCGACGGCCCGCCGACCGGCGGATTCAGCCGGGCTGTGTGAGCCGACCGAGGGCCGGATGCCTGAGCCGGCCGGACGGGTGCCGGCGAGTACGGAGCCTCGGCACCGCGTCCGAGGGCCGATCCCGGGAGCCGGGGTGAGGTCACAGCATTCGGTCGACCAGCCCGTCGACGTAGTCCGGGGTGAGCTCCATGCCGAACAAGACGCGGATGTACATCGGGGCCAGGATGTGGTCCAGCACGCCGAATGCGTCGGGTGCGTGCTCGCCACGGTCGCGGGCGCGATCGAGCATGGACTGCAGTTGTCGCATGCGTTCGGCGCGGAGGTCGTCACCGGCCTTCAGGCCCTGCTGACCGTTGCTCGACAGGGCGACGGCCAGACGCACCACCGCCAGACCGTCGGGTCCGGTGATCTCGCGGGCCACGTTGGCCGCGTAAGTGCGCAGGTCGCCGGCCAGGCTCCCGGTGTCGGGCATCGGCGACTGCGCATTGAGGCGGTTGAGTGCCACGTCGGTGAGCAGGGTTTCCAGGCTGCCCCACCGGCGATAGATGCTGCTGTCGGCTACGCCCGCGCGGGCTGCGACCTCGCCGACGGTGAAGTTGCCGTAGCCGCGCTCACTGATCAGGTCGGTGACGGCCTGGTGCACCTCCGCGCCGACGCGGGCGCTGCGCCCGCCGGGCCGCCGGGCTCGCTGTCGCTCGTTCATGCCCCCACCTTAACGCAGTCATGGCTTGCGTTTATGAGGCACCCCCTTTACAGTCGCCTAACGCAGTCGCCGACTGCTTTAGAGCGCTCAGGTGCATCGCCACCCGCGTCGACCACGGCCGGGCGCAACCAACGACCGAGAGGAATCCCCATGGCTACATCGCCTGCAGCCGTAGGCAGTCGACCGAACCGGGCCGTGCTGCTCACGGTGACCTGCCTAGGGCAATTCATGGTCCTGCTCGACAACACGATCGTCGGAGCGGCGCTGCCCGATATGCAGCACCGGCTGCACACTGAGCTGACCGGTCTGCAATGGATCGTCGACGCGTACGTACTGCTGGTCGCCATGCTGCTGCTGTCCGGCGGTGTCTTCGCCGACCGGTTCGGCCGCAAGCGGGTGTACCTGACCGGCGTGGCGGCGTTCACCGCCGCGTCGGTGCTGTGCAGCCTCGCGCCCTCGCTCGGCTGGCTGGTCGCCGGCCGGGTGCTGCAGGGCATCGGGGCCGCGGCGCTCAGCCCTGCCTCGCTCGCCCTGCTCGCCGCCGCCCATCCCGCGCCGCAAGAACGAATCAAGGCGATCGGACTGTGGGCCGGATTCAGCGGAATCGGTCTGGCCGCAGGCCCCGTGGCCGGCGGAGTGCTGACAGACGCCTTCGGCTGGCCCGCCATCTTCCTGGTCAATCTGCCCATCGGCGCGGCCCTTCTGCTGGTCGGCCTGCGCGGCCTCGAAGAGACCCGCAATCCGAGCGCCCCCGCGATCGACATCCCGGGGACGGTGCTGTCCGTCCTGGGGGTGGGGGCACTGACCTACGGGCTGATCGAGGGTGGCGCCCGCGGCTGGACGTCGCCGGTGATCCTGGGCAGCTTCACCGCCGCGGTGATCCTCCTCGGCGCCTTCGTCGCCGTCGAAGCGCGTCGCTCCGCACCGATGCTGCCGCTCAGGCTGTTCCGGCAGCGCCTGTTCACCACGTCCAACACCGCCATGGTCGTGGTCGGGTTCGCGCTCATGGGGTCGTCGTTCTTCTTCTCCCAGTTCTTCGTGTACGTCCAGGGCAGCTCGATCCTGCGCGCCGGCCTGCAGACCCTGCCGGTATCGCTCGCCATGGTGATCGTCAGCCCGTTCGCGGGCCGGCTCGCCGCCCGGTACGGCTTCCGAATCGTGGTTACCACCGGCCTGGCCCTGGCCGGCCTGGGGCTGCAGGCGCTCGGCATGGTGCACGCCGACACCGGCTACGGGAACGTCTGGTGGCGGCTGGGACTCGCCGGCATCGGCTTCGCCCTGGCCCTGTCCCCACTGACGGGAGCCGCCATCCAGGCAGTCAGCCCACAGGAAGGCGGCCTCGCATCAGGCATCAGCAGCACCACCCGGCAGATCGGCGCGGTGCTCGGCGTGGCGGTACTCGGAGCCATCGTCCGCACCCGGCAATCCGGCGGCGCCTCCTTCGAGAGCGGCCTCAACAGCGCCTTCCTCGCTGCCGGCACCGTAACTCTGGCCACCGCCGTGTTCACCGGCCTGTGGCTGGCGAAGTCCAAGCCCGCGGAAGGCTCCCCGGCGCCGCAACGTTCCACCGATCCGGATGCGGTCACCACCTTGAACGGGGCATCCGCGAACAGCCCGAACTAGACCAAGATCATCTCAGGGCCCGTTTCTGCCGTACCCGGGTCACACCACATCGCCGCCGGCGCCGTGGTCACCGGCGACATCCCCGACCACGGCGTCGTCGGCGGCAACCCCGCCCGGCTCATCCGCACCCGCTACGACGCTGCGGACATCGCCCGGCTCCTCGCCGTGGCGTGGTGGGACTGGCCCGTGCAGCACATCACCAGGGCCGGAGACCGCAGTCCGGCCCGCCCGCACCCGCACACTCCCCCGTACCACCCGGGCCGCCGGCGGGGCGGACCGGCTCAGCCGGCCTGCGCCGGCCCCGGACGATCCGGCCCGGTACCGGTCGCCACCGGGCCCCTCAGCCGGTTGGCGGCGCAGGCTGCCGAGCCGTCCTGACCGGTGCCCAGCAGCACGCTGCCGGTGGATCCCGTCACGGCGAGCGGGCCGTCGACGGTGGAGCCGCAGATCTCGACGGCCAGGGCGCCGGTGGCGGCCAGCGGACCGTTGATCTCCGCGCCCGAGACGGCCAGCGCCCCGCCCGGCTGCACCGCGAGCGGCCCCTGCTGCCGGCCGCCGGGCCCGATGCAGACCGACTCGCCGGCCGCCACCACCAGGGGACCGTGGTGTGCCGTCGTCAGACAGGGGCGGGTGAAGCCGACCGTGAGCGCGGCCGGGGCCGTGGTGCCGCGCGGCACGAAGGCGGAGGATCCGCTGTAGTCGGCGGTGATGCTGTGCGCGCCGGGCCGCAGGGCGCCGGTGGTGTAGGCGGCGCGGCCGGCGGCCAGCGGGAGGGTGGTGAGCACCGTTCCTCCGTCGCGGAAGGTGACCGTTCCGGTCGGGGTACCGTCCTCCTGGTCCGCCGGGAGGACGGCCGCGGTGAGGGTGACGGGGTGTCCGAAGAGGGACGTGGCGGTGTCCGTGGTGAGCGAGACGGACGCCCCGTACCGGAACGAGACGACCGCCCTGCCGTTGCCGTGGTTGACGCCCGGGGTGAGCGAGACGTCGGCTGCGCCCGGAGCCGCGAAACCGCTACCGCCGCCACCGCCCGCGCCGTAGAGGTTGCCCGGGTTTCCGCCGCCGGAGCCGCCGGCGCCGCCGAAGTAGCCGCCGCCCCCGCCACCGCCCCCGTTGCCGCCTCGCGCGCCGTTGCCGCCGGGGCCGCCGCTGCCCGGGTTCGCCAGGCCGGTGTTGGGGTCGGTGTCGCCGCCGGCCGTGCCGGGGCCGCCCAGCGCGGAGTTGGGGCTGCCGGTTCCGGGAGCGGTCTGGCTGCCGCCGCCGCCGGCGACGCCGGACCCGTCCGGACCGCCGCCCTGGCCGCCGGGCTCGCCGGTGGGGCCGCCGCCGGCGCCGCCGTGCAGCAGCGGGCCGCCGTTGCCGGCCCCGCCTCCACCGCCTGCCACCAGCACCCGGTCCGCCGCGCCGAAGGAGCCGGCCCGCACATCGGTGGCACCGCCGCCGGAGCCGCCGCCGCCGTGGGCACCGCCGCCGCCGGAGCCGTGTCCGAAGCCGCCGGGCCGGGCGTACTCGCCGTGCCGGGAGGAGCCGGGGATCCCGGCCGCCCCGACGGTGATCTGCAGTCGTTGGCCGGCGGTGACGGCCAGCGTCGCGCTGGTCCGGCCGCCGAGCCCGCCGGGTGCCCCGGTGTTCGGCGGGTTGGGGTCCACGTGGCCGGCCGCACTGCCGCCCTCGGCTCCGAACAGTTCGACACCGACCTCGACGACCCCGGCGGGGACGGTGAAGGTGTCGGTGCCCGGGTCGGCGTAGGTGCACGCGGGCGAGGACGCGGTGAAGACGCCGTGGCTTCCGCAGGCCGCGGGCGCGGCCGGCTCGGCGGCCACGGCGACGGGTGCCAGGACGGTGGCCAGCAGGCCGGTCGCGCCGGCCAGTGCGAGGGTCCTGGTCCGGGTCCCGGCCTGGGCCCCGGTTCCGGCCGTGGTGGCGACCGGGAGCGAGTTCGGGTGACGGTTCATGAAGTGGCTGTGCCTCTCCGGCCCGTGCGGGCCGAGGGTGAGGGTGGGCGCGGGGGGGGGGGGGGGGGGGGGGGGGGGGGGGGGGGGAGGGGGGGGGGGGGGGGGGGGGGGGGGGGGGGGGGGTGGGGGGGGGGGTTGAGTGGGTTTTGTTTCCCTCAGGTGCGGGGGGGGGGGGGGGGGGGGGGGGGGGGTGGTTCCCCCCCCCCCCCCCCCCCCCCCCCCACCTCCGCTGTCCTGGTGCGGGAGGTCTCAGATGCCGTCGTCGGCGCAGAGCGCCCACGCGTCGGAGTAGGTGTTCGGCGAGCTGACACCGCCGGTGTGGGTGACGGCCGTCCAGTACGCGGCGGTGGTCGTCCCGTCGCCCACGGGGGTGCCGCCGGAGGTGCTGGGGAAGCTTCCGTTGAGGTGGTCGCCGACGGATCCCGGTCCGGTGAAGTCCGTGGTCGTCACGCTGCCCCCGCTCACGGCGGCTCCGCCGCTGACGAGCTTCCCGTCGTTGCCGCCGCAGCCGACCGTCACGGACTGGCCGGCGGTGGCCGCCGTCGGGCCGCTCACCTCGCTGTGCCGGACCGTCACGGTCGCGCCGCTGACGCCGATGCCGTTCCCGCTGCAGACGGCGTAGGCGTAGGTGGTGTTGTTGTTGTTCCCGCCGCCGCCGTTCCAGCCGACCGCCGCCCAGGAGTCCGGGTTGGTCTCGCCGTCGGCCGCGGCCTTCTGGCCGTAGTCGTGGGCCGCGTTGCCGAAGGTCGGGAAGCTCGCGATCGGCTTGAGGCTGCCGACACCGGCCGGCGTGATCCGGGCGCCGCCGCCGAGCAGGCGGGTGTTGGCCGGACAGGTCGCCACGACCAGGCTCACCGTTCCGCTGCCGGTGGGGCCCGCGGTCTTGTTCATGACGACCTGGGTGTGGTTGATCAGGTTGCTGGCGAAGCACACCGCGAACGGGGTGGAGGAGAAGTCGGCGTTGACCGCGCCGCCGCTGCCCCCGATGCCGAGCCAGTGCGTGACGTCGGTGCCGACGACCCCGGTCGAGCCGGTGTACTCGGTGCTGCCGTCCGGGCTCGGAGCCGTCCCGTTCACCTTGTTGCCGTTCGACGAGGTGCCCGTGCCGATGGCCTGGCTGATCCCGCCGCCGGAGATCAGGCCGCCGGAGCAGTCCGCGTGGGTGGAGATCTCGGAGAACGCGGCCCCCGGCCCCGCGGTGGCCCCGGGCGTCTTCACGGTGGCGCCCACCGTGTTGGCGTGGGCGATTCCCGGCACCAGCACGGCCAGGACGGCCGAGGCGGCCACGCCCCGGCCGGTGAGCCGGCGCAGACACGACTTCTTCTTCATCTGGATCGCTTTCTGGAATCCGACGCGGCCGCGAAGTGTCCGGCGGCGTTGTCCGTTGAGGCATCGTCTGGGAGGAGCGCTGCACATCCTCGACAGCTACACCCGGGTAGACCACTGGTGATCCGCACGGCGCCCCGGCGCGCCGGCTGGGCGATCAGCCAGCCGGCAGCCCGGTTGACGGCGGCCTCGGCGCCGCCGCGGGCACCGCGGCCGCACGGCAGGGCCGGGCTCGTCCGTCACGTCTCCGCCGTCTCCCGGGCCTGTTCCGGCGCCGGGGCAGGGCTCCCGGGTGCGGCCGGCTCCGCGAGGGTGCGGAACAGCAGCCAGCTCAGGGCAGGCATCAGGACCAGCGGCGCCAGGGCGGTCTGCAGGGACGTCGCGTCGGCGAGCCGTCCGATCAGCGGACCGGCCAGACCGCCGATGCCGACGCCCAGGCCCAGGGTGACGCCGCCGGCCGTGCCGACGCGGGAGGGCAGGTAGTCCTGGGCCAGCGTGACCTGCAACGAGAACGGGACGTACAGGGCGGCCGAGGTCAGCGCCACGAAGAGGTAGACGGCCGGGCCGGCGGCCAGGACGAGGCCGGCCACGGTGACGACGGCGGCGGCGTAGGACCAGCGCGCCACGGTGACCCGGTCCCGGCGCTCGGCCAGCCTGCCGCCCAGGACGGTTCCGGCCGCGCCGCCGAGGTAGAGCACGAACAACGCTCCGGTGCCCGCGGCCGTGCCGCCTCCCGCCCGCTCCCGCGCGTAGAACGCGATGAAAGTGGACAGCCCGGTGAAGACCACCGACCGGCAGACCACCGCCACCGCCAGCCTCACGAACGATGCCGTGTCCCCCGCGCCCGCGGGCGCCACGGCGGCGCCGGACGCACCCCGCGTCGTCCGCTGCCACTGCGCCCCGCGCAGGAACACCAGGCACAGCACGGCGCCGGCAAGGGCGGGCACGACGAGCAGCGGTGAGCGCCCCAGGCCCCCCGCCCCGACGACGGCGGCCACCAGAACCGGCGCGAGAGCGAATCCGACGTTGCCGCCCAGCGAGAACCAGCCCATCGCGGAATGGCTGCCCCGCCCGGCCAGACGCGCGACGCGGGCCGACTCGGGATGGTAGACCGCGATGCCGACCCCCGAGACGGCCACGGCGGCGATCGTCGCGGCGTACGAGCCGCCGAGGCCGCACGACGCGATGCCCAGACCGCCGACGACCGTGCTCACCGGCAGCAGCCAGGGCAGCGCGTACCGGTCGGTGAGCGCTCCGAACAGCGGCTGCGCCACCGCGGACACCACGGAGGCGGCGAGCACGATGCCCGAGGCCGCGGCGTAGCTGTAGGCGCGTTCGGCGACGAAGAACGGGACGAGCGCGGCCACGGCCCCCTGGTAGACGTCGACGCAGGCATGGCCGGCGGAGAGGACAACGATGGCTCTGTTCTTCGGCATTGCGCCATCGTCGCCGTCCACCGGTCTGTCGTGCTTCCGATATCCTGCCGACCCATGCCGGAAATCCGCCACACCCCCGTCGCGCCGACCAGGGCCCAGCTGCTGCCCTCCGGTACGGGCATCGACGCCCACCGCCACAACGATCACCAGATCGTCTACGCCGCCCGCGGAGTGCTGGCCGTCACCACCGGTCTCGGGACCTGGATCGCCCCGGCGACCCACGCCATCTGGATCCCGGCCCGGACCGTGCACGCCCACCACGCCCACGGCACGCTCGACCTGCACCTGGTGGGCCTGCCCGCGACCGACAACCCGCTGGGCCTGGAGATGCCGACCGCGCTCATCGTGAGCCCCCTCCTGCGGGAGCTGATCGTCGAATACACCCGCGCCCCGGACGACGACAGCCCCCGACGACGGCGACTGCGGGCCGTCCTCCTCGACCAGGTAGCGGCCTCACCGCAGCGGCCCGTCCACCTGCCGGCCCCGGCCGACCCCCGGCTCAAGGACCTGTACGAGATCCTGCGCACCGATCCCGCCGACCGGCGCACCCTCGTCGCCCTGGGCCGGGAGGTCGGCGCGAGCGACCGCACCCTGTCACGGCTCTGCACCGACGAGCTGGGCATGACCTTCCCCCAGTGGCGCACCCAACTGCGGCTCTACCACGCCCTCGTCCTGCTCGCCGAGAACGTCCCGGTCACCGCGGTGGCCCACCGGTGCGGGTGGTCCTCGGCCAGCGCCTTCATCGACGTCTTCCGCCGGACGTTCGGCCACACCCCCGGTACGCACCAACGCCGGTGACCCACCCGGCCAACGCACGGCGACGGGCACACCGTCCGGCAGGATTGGCTCGAATTGATCGGAGGTTAATTCTGGTTCGACCATGCTCGACCAAGCGTGCGCGTTATGCTCCGGTTCAGGATCCTGTGGGAGCGTACGCGCATGGAAGATCGGACGCGTCGCCTGGCGGGCCGGCTGTGAATGGCCCGGGCCCGGAGTGATCGGCGACGGGCCGGGGCGCGGGGCATCGGCGGATCCGGCGGGGGTCGGCACGGCGCCGTGGCGACAAGATCAATAAACCGGCTGGAGGAAATCAGCGATTAATCCTCCCACTCCCTCCGGGGACTGGTTCGAATGATTACGGGTGAACTCGGGACGGCCTTCGTCTCCCCGCTCCCCCATTCGGACCTGCGCCGATAAAGCCGTGCGAGAACTCGGGGAGGGCTCCCGCCGGCCTACTGCGACAGATTGTCAGTTTGCCCGTGCTATAGCCCGTCTTGACAGCTCGACCGCATGTTCGGTATTTATTGTTGGACATTTCCGTAAAGCGGAGGGGGGTAGGGGGGGCCTGGCATTAAAGTCCACGTCTTCGATGCTCAGGCGGTCCCCCGATGCCACATGAGCTTTCCCAAGCCAGCCATCACCCCGACGAAGTTCACCGACCGGGTTGTCGGCTCTCTCCAGTCGATCGAGCACACCCTGCCGACGGTGACCATCACCCGAGGCGGCCACATCTACAACTGCGCCGAGAGCGACCAGAGTCTCTACCTCGTGAAATCCGGGCAGGTCAAAACCGTGATCGTGACCTCGACCGGGAAGCGATGTCTGCTCGACCTCTACATCGCCGGAGACATCTTCGGTGAGCTCTGCATGACGCAGCTCGGCCGCATCGAGACGGCGGTCGCCATGGCAGACACCGAGCTGACCAGAATTCCCTACAGCAAATTCTTCAAGATTCTCGCCGGCAGCGGCCTCCTCGAAGAATTTGCCGAGCACCTGGCCGGGCGGCTCTCGGAACGTCAGCGGGTCATTGTCGACCTGGTCACTCTGGAAAGCGAATTACGACTCGCCGCCAGGCTCCTCCAGCTCTCCCACCGCTTCGGGCAGAGCCACCAGCGCGGGCTCAAGATCGCCGCGAGACTCACCCAGGAAGAACTCGCCGAAATGGTCGGGACCACCCGGTCGAGGGTGGGATATTTCCTGAAGAGATTCCGCGAGGCCGGGCTCCTCGAGTCCAGCCGCGGCTGGATCACCATCCGCAACGAGGCCAACCTCGCCGAGTACATCGAAGCGCGCCTCGGCCTCAGCGACGCGTCCGTCTAGGCGCCCCGGAAAACGGTCCCGCCCGGCCCGGGCAGCTCCGGGCGGGACCGCTCCCCTGAGCCGTCAGAGCGGCGCTGCCCCCGAAAGGTGGCGCAGCCGGCCGTCGGCCACCTGCGCGAGGCTCCCGCCGATCCGCTCCACGACCAGGCGGTCGTGCGTGACCACCACCAGCGCCACCCCGAGGTCCCGGCACAGCTCGTCGAGCAGCTCGAGGACCGCCAGTGCGGTCGTCCGGTCGAGCGCGCTGGTGATCTCGTCACACAGCAGGACCTCCGGGCTGGCCGCCAACGCCCTTGCCAGAGCCACGCGTTGGCGCTCACCGCCGGACAGTGCGGCCGGCCTGCGGTCCAGGTGCCCGGCGCCCAGGCCGACCCGCTCGACCAGGGCCAGGGTCCGCGCCCGGACCTGGTCGGGCGGCACCAGGGCGAACTGCCGCAGCGGGCGGCCGACGATCCCCGCCACGCTGTGACGGGGGTTCAGCGAGTCGTACGGGTTCTGCGGGACGAGCTGGAGCAGCCGGCGTTGGAGCGGGGTGCGGCCGCCCACCTCCTTGGCCAGAACGTGGCCGGCCAGGCGCACTTCGCCGGCCGCCGGTGTCACCAGCCCGGTGATCGCCCGCAGCAGGGTGCTCTTGCCGCTGCCCGAGGCGCCCACGATGCAGAGCCGGCCGCCGGCCGGGACGCTCAGCGAGGCGTCGGCCAGGATCCGTCCGGCGCCGGGGCGCTCGACCCGCAGCCCTGCGACGGAGAGCGGCGCGGCAGGGTCCGCCTCCGCCGTGGGCGGGGCGCCCGGCGGCACGGCCGCCACGGCCGCCGTGGCGGCCGGTTCGGGCGCGGCGGCCAGTGCGGCGTCGGGCGGGCCGGAGCGCAGGATCCGCCCGCCGCCCATCACCACGACGGTGTCCGCGGCCTGGGCGACCGCGTCGAGGTCGTGGGAGACGAGCAGGACGGCGGTGTCCTTCTTGCGGCACAGGGCGACCACCTCCATGACCAGGCGGGCGGTGTTCTCCGGGTCGAGGGCGCTGGTCGGCTCGTCCAGCACCAGCAGCCGGGGCTCGCGGGCCAGGGCGACGGCGATCGACAGCCGCTGGAGCTGGCCGCCGGACAGCTGGTGCGGCCGGCGGGCCAGGAACGCCGGGTCGTCGGGCAGGCCGAGGGCGCGCAGCGCGGTCCTGGCGCGTTCCAGCCGCTCGGCGGGCGGGACGTCCAGCGTGCGCAGCTGCTCGCCGATCTGGTCGGCGACCTTGAGGTTGGCCGGCAGTGCGGTGCGCGGGTCCTGGGCGACGTAGGCGACGCTGCGGGCGCGCAGGCGGGAGAGTTCGCGCCGGCTCAGGCCGTCCAGGGTGGTGCCGAAGAGCCGGGTGGTGCCGGCGGTGCGTTCCAGGCCCGGATTGGTGTGGCCGAGCAGGGCGAGTGCGGTGCTGGTCTTGCCGCTGCCGGAGTCGCCGATGAGCGCGACGACGGTGGCGGCGGGGACGGTGAGGTCGACGCCGTGGACGGTCTCGCGCCCGGTGGCGGTGGCCTCCAGACGCAGGCCCCGCACGGTCGCCGCACCGTCCGGCGCCACACCCGCTCCGTCCGGCGCCGCGCCCGGTCCGGGCAGCGCCACGGCGCGCGGGCCGGCCGCAGGGCCCGCCGGGCGCGGCCGCCGCAGGCCCCGGCCGGCTCGCCGGCGGCGCGCGGTGTCGGCCGGGCCGAGGGTGTCGGCGAGGCGGCCCACCGTCAGCAGCAGGGCGAGCAGCAGGGCCGCCGGGGCCAGCACGGCCAGCGGCTGGAGGGTGAGGCCGCCCTGGTTCTCCATGATCATCAGCCCCCAGTCGGGGGTGGGCGGCTGGGCGCCCAGACCGAGGAAGCCGGCGGTCGCGACCGCGTAGGCGGTGCCGGCGAAGCGGACGCTGGCGTCGGCGGCCAGGGTGCGGACCAGGTTGGGGAACACCTCCCGGGCCAGGATCGAGGGCGTCGACTCACCACGGGCCAGGGCCACTTCGACGTAGTCGTGGGCCAGGGCCTGGGTGGTGGCGGCCCGGACGATACGGGTGATGTCCGGCACCATCACCGCGACCACCGCGATGGCGACGCCGACCAGTCCGGGCCCGGTGCCGGTCGCGATGACCGCGATCAGCACCAGCGGCGGAAGGCCCATCAGGACGTCGGCGCCCCGCATCACGAGGGTCGCGGTCAGGCCGCCGCGGTAGGCCGCGAGCATGCCGGCCGCCACCCCGACGAGGTAGGCGACCAGCAGCACGGCGACGGAGAGCAGGATGAGCGTGCGCCCGCCGGAGAGCACCCGGCTGAGGACGTCCGCGCCCAGGTGGTCGGTGCCGAGCGGGGCATCGGCGCTGCTCGGGGCGAACGGCATGCCGACACCGACCCGCGGGTCCTTGGGCGCCAGCCACGGGCCGCAGAGGGTCAGCAGCACCAGCACGGCGAGCACCACCGCCGCGACCGGCCGCCGCCGGGCCGGCCCGGTCGGGCCCGGGGCGGGCGCGACGGGCGCCGGTGGTTCGGTGACCGGGGTGGAAGCGAGGGTCACAGCACGATCCTCCTCGAATGGTCGAGCGCCATGCCGAGCACGTCGCCGAGCAGGTTCGCCACCACCGTCACCAGCGCGATCAGCAGGGCGACGGCCTGCACGGTCGGCACGTCACGCCCCGCCGACGCCTGGATCAGGACGGACGCGATCCCCGGGAAGCCGAACAGCGTCTCGGCCACCAGCGCCCCGCCGACCAGCAGCGACAGGTAGCGCGCCAGCAGCGGGATCACCGGCGGGATGGCGGCGGGCAGGACGTAGCGCAGCACCACCCGGTGCTCGGGCACGCCGTTGAGCCGTGCGGTGGCGACGGCGTCGCCGCCGGCCACCTCCACCACCCCGCTGCGCACCAGCCGGGCGTTGTGCGCCAGGCAGCCGGCCAGCAGGGTGGCCACCGGCAGGACCAGGACCTCGGGTCTGCTCAGCAGCCCCTGGCCGGGCCTGATCAGCGAGACCGCCGGCAGCAGGTCCAGTTCGACGGCGAGGACCAGCACCAGGACGCTGCCCATCACGAACTCGGGCACCGCCAGCAGGGTCAGGGTGGCCGCCGAGATCAGCCGGTCGGCGAGGCCGCCGGAGCGCAGCCCGGCCCAGACGCCCAGGCCGACGGCGAGCGGCACCAGCAGGGCGAGCGTCACCCCGGCGAGGACCAGCGAGTTGCCGGCCCGGTCCCCGACCACGTCCGCGACCGGGCTGCCGGACACGTAGGAGGTGCCGAGGTCGCCGTGCAGGACGGTCAGCAGCCAGTCGCCGTAGCGCACCAGCGCGGGCCGGTCCAGGCCGAGTTCGGCGCGGCGGGCGGCCACCTGGGCCGGGTCGGCGTCCGGCCCCAGGGAGGCGGCGGCCGCGTCACCGGGAGCCGCGTCGGTGGCGACGAAGACGATCGCCGAGACGGCGAGCAGCACCAGGACACCGGTGAACAGCCGCCGGAGCAGGAGGGACCTCAGCGACCCCCGGCCGGTGCCGGGGGTCGCCGGGGCCTTGAGAGCGGTGTCGGTCATGCCAGGTATGCGTCTCGGAAGCTCGGGAACGTCGGGTAGCCCAGCGACTTGACGCCGTGCACCTGCGGGGTGGCGGCGGCCAGGACCGGCGCCTTCGCCCAGACGAGGTCACCGCCCTCCTCGTGGAGGTAGTGCTGGATGTCGGCCAGCGCGGTCTTGCGCTGCTCCTCGGTGACCGCCGAGCGGACCTTGGTGACCAGGTCGTCCGCCTTCGGGCCGGCGACGCCGGTGAAGGGCAGCAGGGCGTCGGAGCCGTAGAAGAACAGCACGTCCAGCGGCAGCGGTCGCGGCTTGCGGTTGGCGGACTGGAACTTGGCGCCGATGAAGACCTTCGGGTCGGCGAAGAAGTCGCCGGCCGGCACCTTGTCGAGGCCGATGGTGATCCCGGCCTTCTTCGCCTGCTCGGCCAGCACCGCGGCGCCCTCGGCCAGCCCGTACTCGTAGTCGCTGGTGCGGATGGTCAGCGAGAGGTTGTCCACGCCGGCGTCCTTGAGCAGCTTCTTGGCGCGCTCCGGGTCGTACTGGCGCTGCGGGAGGTCCTGCGCGTAGTCCGGCAGGTACTTGCCGAAGAGGTCGTTGCCCACCTCGCCGAAGCCGAGCGTGACCCGCTCGACCATCTGGTCGCGGTCCACCCCGTACTTGAGCGCCTGCGCCACCCGCGCGTCGGTGAACGGGTCCTGGCTGCGCTTGAGCATCGCACCGAAGTTGGGCCACTCCCACTTGGGCGGGGTGAGCAACTGCAGGGCGGTGTTGGCACGTTCGGCCTTGCCCGCGACCAGCGAGATGCTCGCCGCGTAGTCGACCTGGCCGGCCTTGAGCGCGTTGAGCCGGGCGGCGCCGTCGGCGATGGAGACGAGTTCGAGCTCGTCGAGGTAGGGGCCGGCGCTGCCCCAGTAGTCGGGGTTGCGCTTGAGCGTGGCGCCCTGGCCGACCTTGTGCTGCTGCAGGATGAAGGGACCGCTGCCGGGAACGGCCGAGAAGTCGGTCGTCCCGGCCGGGACGACGAAGATGCCCTGCGTGAACACCTGGTCGAGGAAGCCGTGCGGGCGCTTCATCACCAGGACGGCGGTGAGCTCGTCCTTGCGCCGGGTCTTGGCGAGGTCGACGTCGGCCAGCAGGGGCGCCTGGTTGGCCTTGGTGTCGACGTAGGTCTGGAGCGTGAAGAGGACGTCCTCGATGGTGAGCTTGCGGCCGTCGGTGAACTTGACGCCGCTGCGCACGCGCAGCGTCCACTCGGTGCCGTCGGCGTTGGGCGTCATGCTCTCGGCGAGCTGCATCTCGATCTTGCCCTCGGCGTCGACGACGCAGAGCTCGTCGTAGATCGCCCGCGCCCGCACGTAGTCGATCGGGGTGTTGGCGGCCTTCAGCACGTTCGCGGTCTCGTTGCTGCCGCCGATGAAGGCGGCACGCACCTTGCCGCCGCGCTTGGGGCTCGGCGGCGCCGTGGCGTCCGCGGCCGGGGCCTTGGCGTCCGATCCGCAGGCGGTCAGCAGTCCCACCCCCGCGGTGCCCGCCGTGATGCCGGCAGCCGCCCTCAAGAGGGCTCGTCTCGACACTGTGAGCCGTTGGTCCGCCATGGTTCCTCCTAGTTCGCGTGCCTGCGCTGGGCCGTGCGCGCGAGGAAGGTATCCACTTCAAATCCCCAAGATCTGCGCAGCATTGAGCATCGGAGATGCCCAGGTGAAGGCCCGGTACGAACCAAACGGACCGCACGGTCCGCCGGATCCGGGCGCTCACTTCGGAGCAGACCGGCCCCGGCCACGCGTGCTTGTCTGCGCCTCATGACGAACCAGCTGCAGGAGATGCCGGCCGACTTCGACCGGGTGCTGTGCGTGGTCGCCCACCCCGACGACATGGAGTTCGGCGGGGCGGGCGCGGTGGCCGCGTGGACCGCGGCGGGCAAGCAGGTGGGATACCTGCTGCTGACCCGCGGCGAGGCGGGGATCGACGGGATGGAGCCGGCGAAGGCGGCCCGGGTGCGGGAGGAGGAGCAGCGGCGCAGTGCGCGGATCGTGGGCGTGACGGAGGTCGAGTTCCTGGATCATCCGGACGGTGTCCTGGAGTACGGCCCGGCGCTGCGCCGGGACATCGCGGCGGCGATCCGCCGGCACCGGCCGGAGCTGGTGGTCGGCTACAACCACCGGGACACCACCCACACCCGCCGCTGGAACACCCCCGACCACCGCAACGCCGGGCGGGCGCTGCTGGACGCGGTGGGCGACGCGGGCAACCGGTGGATCTTCCCCGAGGCCGGCGAGCCGTGGGGCGGCGTGCGGTACGTCGCCATGGTGGGCTCCCCCGAGCCGACCCACGCGGTGGACGTGAGCGGCTCGGTGGACCAGGCGGTGGCGTCGCTGGAGGCGCACGAGGCCTACCTGGCGGCGCTCGGCGGCGGGCGTCCGGTGGACGTGCGCGCGCCGCTGACCGGCCTGTACCAGTCCACCGGCGAGCGGTTCGGCGGGCGGCTCTCGATCGCGTTCGAGCTCGTGGTGGGCTGAGAGCCGCCCACCTCCCGCCCGGGCCGCCGCCCGGCCGCACCGCCCGGAACTCGTCCCGCCGATGCGCAACTTTGGCCAGGCGGCGCGGGCCCGGATCCGTAGGGTTCCGGGCATGGCTGCTATCCCCTATGTCAAGTACGAGGACGTCGCGCACGCGCTCGACTGGCTGACCGAGGCGTTCGGGTTCACCGAGCAGCAACGGTTCGCCCACCCCGACGGCCCGGTGTTCCACGCGGAGATGCTCACGCCGGCCGGCGACCCGGTCTACCTGGCCGGCCCGGGCGGGGACTACCGCTCCCCCGCCACCACGGGCCAGCGCAGCGCGATGGTGTCGGTGGACACCGACGACGTCGACGCCCGGTTCAAGCGGGCCGAGGCGGCCGGCGCCACGCTGGTCTTCCCGCCCACCGACACCCCGCAGGGCATGCGGGTCTTCAAGGTCGAGGACCACGAGGGCCACGAGTGGTTCTTCAGTCAGAAGCTCAGCTGACGGCACGGAAGGGTGCGGGAAGCCGCGAGCGGGCCGGGGGCGACCTCCCGGCCCGCTCGTCCGTCGTGCCAGGGCCGCCGGGGACCTGCCCCGGCGGCGGCGCGTCACCAGGTGACCGGCAGGGCCTCCAGGCTGTGGATCACCATGTTGCGCTTCCACGGCAGTTCGCTCTCGGGGAGGGCCAGCCGCAGCCCGGGGAACCGCCGGATCAGCGTGTTGATGCCGATCTGCATCTCCAGCCGGGCGAGTTGGGCGCCGACGCAGTGGTGGATGCCGTGCCCGAAGGTGGTGTGCGAGCCCGGGCGGCGGGTGATGTCGAAGGTGTCCGGGTCCTCCCAGACCTGGGCGTCGCGGTTGGCCGAGTTGGTGACGGCGATGACGCCCTCGCCGGCCCGGATCAGCACGCTGCCCATCTTGACGTCCTCGGTCGCGACCCGCATCAGGCCGCCCGCCGCACCACCGGGGATGTAGCGCAGGAGCTCCTCGACGGCGTCGCCGATCCGCTGCGGCTCGGCCCGCAGCAGCGCCAGCTGCCCGGGGTTGCGCAGCAGGACCAGGACGGCGTTGGCGAGGCGGTTGGCGGTGGTCTCGTACCCGGCCACGATCAGTCCGCCGGCGAAGGAGACGAGTTCGCGTTCGCTGAGGCGGTCGTCGTTGTCGCGGGCGGCGATCAGGACGCCGAGCAGGTCGTCGGCCGGGGCGGCGCGGCGCTCCTGCACCATGGCCGCCAGGTAGCCGATGAGGGCCTGGCGGGCGGCGACGGCCTCCTGGAGCTGGTCGGGCGCGGTCTTGAACATCTGGTCGGACCACTGCCGGAACAGGGGCTGGTCCTGGCGCGGCACGCCGAGCAGGTCGCCGATGGTCATGATCGGCAGTGGTGCGGACAGGGCGGAGACCACGTCCCCGCCCGGGCCGCCCTGCTCCATGGTGTCCAGCAGCTCGTCCACGGTCCGTTGGATGCCGGGGCGCATGGCCTCGATGCGGCGCACGGTGAAGGCCGGGGCCACGAGCTTGCGCAGCCGGGTGTGGTCGGGCGCGTCCTTGCTGACGATGGAGTCCGGGTCGCCCTCGACGCCCGGCATGAACTGCGGTGCGCCGGGTCTGGTGGCCGCCTGGCGGCTGAAGCGCGGGTCGCTGAAGACGGTGCGGACGTCCTCGTAGCGGGTCACGATCCAGGCGGGGTCGCCGCTGGGCAGGGTGACCGGGCAGGCCGTCTGTTCGGTCCGCAGGCGGGCGTACTCGGGCGAGGGGTCCAGTGCGGAGGTGATCGGGAACGGGAACGGGCACCGCTCGGCGGTGTCCGCGAGCTCCGCGGTGTCGATGGGGCCGGTGGTGTCGGCGGGGTGGTCTTCGGGCTGCGGCCGGGTCACTCCGGCTCCTTTCGGTCCGCGGAGGCCCGGGCGCTCGGTGCGCCCGGGCCCGCCGGTGGTCAGTGGTTCGGTGCTCGGTGCCGGTGGTGCGGTGCTGCTGGTCCGTTGCCGGCAGGTGGTCGGTGGTGGGCTACGCGGTGGTCGGGTGCCCGGTGGTCCGGCGCTCGGAGGACGTCGGTGATCAGGGACGGGTGGCCGGCGGGCACCCGTTCACCAGGTGACGGGCAGCGCGTGGACGCCGTGCACGAACATGTCGCTGCGGAACGGCACGTCGTCCAGCGGCACGGCCAGTCGCAGCGTCGGGACCCGGGCGAACAGCGTGGACCAGAGCACCTGGAGCTGGAGCCGGGCCAGCAGCTGGCCCAGGCACTGGTGCAGGCCGTAGCCGAAGCCGAGGTGCTCGGCCGCCTCCGGGCGGGTGATGTCCAGCCGGTCCGGGTCGGGGAACACACGCTCGTCCCGGTTGGCCGAGGACAGCACCACGACCACGCCCTCGCCGGCCCGGACGGTCTTCCCGGCGACCTCGACGTCCTCGGTCGCCACGCGGCGCAGCCCGTAGTCGATGACCGTCTGGTGGCGCAGCAGTTCCTCGACGGCGCCGGGCACGCGGGCCGGGTCCTTCACGAGTTCCGCGAGCTGCTCGGGGTGCTGGAGCAGGACGAGGGTGCCGACGCCGATCTGGTTGGCGATGGTCTCGAACCCGGCGATCATCAGCAGGGTGGCGATGCCGACGAGTTCGTCGTGGGTGATGCCGTCCTCGTCGAGCCGGGCGGCGGCCCGCCCGAGCAGGTCGTCGGTGGGTTCGGCGGTCTTCTCGCGGACCAGCCGGTCCAGGTACTCGCGCAGTTCGTCGCGGACCACCTGACGGCGGGCCGGCGGCGCGCTCTGGTCGCCGATGACCTGGGTGCACTCCTGGAAGAACGCACGGTCCCGGTAGGGGACGCCGAGGAGTTCGCAGATCACCAGGGTGGGCAGCGGGAGGGCGATCGCCTGGACCAGGTCGGCGGTGCCGCCGCCGGACAGCATGGTGTCGACGAGCTCGTCCACGATGCCCTGGACGGCGGGGCGCAGCTCCTCCAGGCGCTTCTTGCGGAACTCGCCGACGATGGTGCGGCGCAGCCGGGTGTGGTCGGGCGGGTCCATCCGGATGAACGTGCCCGGGCCGGGCGGGCGGACGGTCATCCGGGCCGGGAAGCCGTCGCGGGAGAAGTCGGAGCTGAAGCGGTCGTCGGCCAGGACGGCGCAGGCGTCGGCGTGGCCGGTGACCAGCCACACGTCGCTGCCGTCGAAGTCCAGGGTGGAGCGGTGGAGCGGCTGTTCCGCCCGTAACCGCGGGTAGACGGGGGCGGGGTCGAGCGGGCAGGTGCGGGGCACCGGGTACGACGACGGCTCGGTCGGGGCGTCCAAGGGGCGTGTCCTCCTCGTCCAACGGGGCGGCTGCCGGGCGGGATTGCCCGGCAGCCATCCTGGTCGTCGGCGCTCGGAGGGTCTGCTCAGTATTGTGCTGGCCGGCAGATCACGGAGAACGCGGATCAGCCCGGGGTGGATCAGCCGAGGTCGTACTCCAGCCGGTACCGGGCGTTGCCGGCCTCCTCGTGGGTGGCGGTGAAGCCGCCGCTGCCGGTCAGACCGGTCAGCTCGCCCGTGCCGGAGCCCGGGACGACCGTCCAGGTCACCTCGGCGGTGGTGCCGGTCAGTTCACCGGTGTGCTGGAGTACGAAGCTGCCCGAGCGCCCGCCCAGCCGGCCGGAGACCTGCTCCAGGCCGACGAAGGTGGTGGAGTCGTCGCTCCGGTAGAACATCACGTACTCCTGGACGCCCTGGCCCTCGATGTCGCCGGTGTAGGAGTACTCGACGGCCGAGCGGGTCAGCTTGCGCCCGTCGGTCTCCGTGATGTCCTGTTCGTCCCAGCTCTTGAGGGCGCGGGTCCCGGTGGCGTTGCTCATCCTGTGTCCTTCTCGGAGAGGGTCGGCAAGGTGGCGCGATGTCACGCGGAGGCGGCACCGCCCGGCTCACCAGCATGCCCTGATTCGGCCTGGGCCGCGAACCAGTCGCGCATTCCGCCCTCGATTCCGGCGACCTGACGCCAGATCAGGCCATCCTTCAACACGTACGCGCCGAAGCCGAGTTCACGTTCGCCCCGGACGCTCATGAGGGCGCGCATGAAGAGGGTGTCACCCGTGTGGGTGTACTCCAGCAGCCGCTCGTACTTGGCCTGGATGTCCATGTAGCGGCTGAAGGTCTCGCGGATCTCCTTGTGACCGGTGAGGATGCCCTGGAACCGGACCACCACCGCGTCGGGGTGGTAGGTCTCCATGAGCGCGTCGATGTCCTTGTTGTCCAGGCAGTCGATCTGGCGGACGAAGAGCGGGTGGCAGCCGGAGAGGTCGAGCTCTTCCATGGTGTTCTCCTTCTGGGTGTGCCGCGCGGGTGCGCGGCGGCGGGGCGGAGCGGGACGGTCCGGGACGGGCCCGGTCCGGGGTCGGGGGTCGGCGGGGTCGGCCGCGGGGCCGGGGTCGGCGGCCGAGGCCCGGCCGCGGGGCCGGAGGCCGGGGCCCGGGGGTCAGGTCGGGGCCCCGGGGGTCAGGTCGGGGCCCCGGGGGTCAGGTCGGGGCGGGGACGCCGAGGCGCTCGCGGATCAGGGCGAGCAGCTCGCCCGGTTCCTCCTTCAGGTAGAAGTGGCCGCCGTCCACCACCCGCAGGTCGAAGCCTCCCCGGGTGGTGTCCCGCCAGCCGGCCATCTCGTCCGGGTCGACCTCGGGGTCCGAGCGGCCGACGACGGCGGAGACCGGGCAGGCCAGCAGGCCGCCGGGCAGCGGCGTGTACGTCTCGTTCACCTCGAAGTCGGCCCGCAGGCCGGGGGCGAACGCGTTGAGCAGCCCGGGGTGGGCGAGCACCTCGGCCGGGGTGCCGCCCATGCCGGCGACGGCCGCGGTGAACTGGTCCTGCGGCAGGTCGTGCAGCCGCGCCCGGCGGGACGGCAGGTGCGGGGCCCGGCGGGCCGAGACGACCAGGTGGCGCGGTTCTCCCCAGCCGCGGGCCGCGAACTCCCGGGCCGCCTCGTACGCGAGGACCGCCCCCAGGCTGTGCCCGAACAGCGCGAACGGCCGGTCCAGCGACGGCAGAAGGCCGTCGCACATCGGACCGATGATATCCGTCATCCGGCGAAACGGCTGTTCCTTCGCGCGGGCTTCCCGGCCCGGCAGGAGGATCGGCCGGATGTCCACGTCCTGGCCGAACTCCCGTTGCCAGGAACGGAACAGGGTCGGTCCGCCGCCGGCGTGGGCGAAGCAGAACAGGCGCAGCCCGGCGTCCGGCGCGCCCGGCGCCGCCGCGGTCCAGCGTCCGGTCATCGGTCCTCAGCTCCTCTCGCCGGGCCGGTCCGCCGGCACGGCCGGCCGGCTGCCGGTGTCGGTTTCGGCGTCGGCGTCGGCGTCGGTGTCGGTGTCCCTGCTGTGCGGCCGCCCGAGGGACCGTTCACGCGGTCTCCCCCGGCCCCGGGGGCGGGTGCGCCGCTCAGCGCCATGCGTAGCGGCGGTGGTAGTCCTGGACGCCGGTGAGGACCAGCAGTTCGCCCGGCCGGCCGGCGTGGTCGAGGTACTCGGCCCAGTCCTCGGTGTCGACCCGGCGCTCGCGTTCGGGAACGAGGCAGGACCTGGTCTGCTTCAGCAGCCGGGTGTACTCCTCGAAGCCGATGTCGCGACGGGCCGCCAGGCGCTCGCCGATCCGCAGGGCGCCGAGCGTGCGGGCCGACTCCGGGGTGATCACCCCGCTCAGGAACTCCGAGGCGCAGCCGGAGCCGTAGGCGAACAGGCCGACCCGCTCGGGGCGTTCGCAGGGGGCGCTGTCGATGGTGGCGGCGAGCGCGAGGTAGAGCGAGCCGGAGCAGAGGTTGCCGACCACGCTCGGGTAGACCAGGGACGGTGCGACCCTGCGGGCGAAGTCCGCGTCAATCTCGGCGGGCCGGGCGTCGGCGTGCTCCTGCATCATCTTGCGGTGGCCGGCCCGGACCAGCCCGGCGAACGGGGTGTGCATCACCAGGCGGTCGAAGGTGGTCGCGAAGTCGGCGCCCTCCACCCGGTCCGCGTAGTCGGCGAAGCTCTTCGCCAGGCAGTCGAGGTAGGCGAAGAGCGAGCGGTCGGCGTCCGCGATGTCCAGGGTGGGCAGCGGGCGGGCGGAGTCGAGGGTCTCGTAGCTGTGGAGGCCGTAGGCACCCGGGTCGATGGCCATGATCCGGGGCCGGTCGCTCACCAGGACGGCGGCCGCGCCGTGGCCGGTGGCGGCCTCCGCATACGCGGCGTACTCGTCCACCACGGCCACGTCGGTCGCGATCACCAGGGCCTTGGCGCCGGGCGAGCGGCCGGAGGCCAGGTAGCCGGCGGCGAGCTGCACCGCGCCGGTCGCCGCGTAGCAGGCCTGCTTGGCCTCCATCACCCGGCAGGAGCGGGGCAGGCCGAGGTACTCGTGGACGTAGGAGGCCACCGACTTGCTGTAGTCCACCCCGGACTCGGTGGAGGTGACGAGCAGCTCGATGCGCCCGCGCTCGGCCGGGTCCAGCGCGTCGACCAGCGCCTTGGCGGCGTTGACGGCGTTGGTGACCGGGTCCTCGAAGGGCAGGGCGACCGAGCGGCGTTCCATCATCAGGTTGCCGAGCCGGGCGTGGTCCAGGCCGCGGCCGTCGAACAGGTCGGTCAGGGCGATGCCGGCCAGGCCCGCGTAGACGTTGAGCGCCTCGATCCCGATCACGCCCGCACCCCCCGGGCCAGGTGCGCGACGAGACCGTCGATGTCCGGTATCGCGCTGAAGTTCGACATCGGCTCGTCGATGCCCAGGAGCCGGGTGACGCCGATGATGATCTCGACGCGGTCCACCGAGTCGGCGCCCAGCTCCTTCAGGTGCTTGTGCCCGGTGATCTCCCGTGGGTCCAGCGCGGGCAGGATGCCGCGGATCACCTCGTGCAGCGCCTGCTCGGCCCGGGCCCGGGCCGCCTCCTGCGCGGCGCGCCGGGCGCCGTCCTGCTCGCTGTTCACTCTGCCTCCTCAAGGTCCCGCAGCACCCGCTGGGTGCTGACGGCGATCAGGTCCGAGCTGTGCGCGTCGCGGACCACGACGTCGACGAGCTCCTCTGCCGGGTCGGCCACCGCGGCCCGGACGGTGACGGCCATCTCGAACTCGCTGTCCGGTTCGGCGTTGCCGACGTAGCACAGCTGCTGGTCGACCGTCCGGCGCCGAAGGAACGAGCGGTCGCTGCGGCCCAGCGCGCGCCACTGGCGCAGAACCGCCTGGTCGACGAAGGAGAAGTAGGACGCGAAGTAGACGAGTCCGACGCCGTTGAGGTCCCGGGTGATGTCGATGCCGTACCGGGTGGTGAAGCCCTGGGCGACGGTGCGGTACTCCCCCGCCGTGTCCTCCCGGAAGGTCAGCGCGCGCCGGGCGCGGCCGTAGACCGGGCGGGGCGAGTACTCCTCGGGCAGGGCCGGCAGCCGGGTGTGGTGGAAGTCCGGCGGCGAGGCCGGGACCAGGCCCCGGTTGCTGTCGGCGTGCCGGCGGCTGACCCAGCGGTTGAAGTTCTCCACGTGCAGGGTGCCGGGCGCCGGGCCGCGGTGGAAGGCGGCCGGGTCCCAGGGCTCGGGCGGGTCCCCGGCGGCGGCGGTCGAGGAGATCCGGTGGACGGTCAGCACCGACTCGCTGCCGAAGTCGAACGAGCGGGAGAGCACGTCGAGTTCGTCGCCGAAGGTGGGGCTGCGCAGGTGGAACTCCCGGCTGCCGCGCACCCGGTAGTAGAAGAACGCGAGGTAGGCCGGGTCTCCGCCGGCGCCCTTGGCCGCGAGGACGTCGGTGTCGCAGAGCGCGCCGACGGTCTCCCAGGTCCAGTCCCCGACCTGGCCGAGGAAGAGCGAGTTGTGGCCGCACATCGCGGGCGAGACGGTGACCCGGCGGCGGACGGTGCCGGGGTCCAGCACCTGGAAGGGCGCGTGGGCGGGGGCGGGGGCCGGGGTGTGGGCGGGCGTCGGGGTCATCGGGTGGTCTCCGGTCGGCCGGCCGCGTCGATGCCGGCCAGGAAGTCGGCGAGGACCTGGTTGAAGCGCCCCGCGGCGGTGAGGCTGGGGAAGTGTCCGGCGTCCTCGAACTCGTGGAAGCGGACGTCGGGCAGGGTGCCGTGCAGCAGATGACCGGTCTTCAGCGGGACGACCGTGTCGTGGCGGCCGTGCACGATCAGCGCGGGCGCGGTGAGGCCGGGGAGCCCGGGCAGCAGGTTCGTCGCGAGGTCGAACTCGTCGAGGTAGCGCAGCCCGATCCGGGCGTCGAGGCTCTCGCAGCGCAGCAGCAGCTCCTCGTAGCGCCGGCGGTGGCCGGCGATCGGCTTGGTGCCGGGCTGGGCCAGCAGGTGGTCGAAGTCCTCCCGGGCGACGAGGGCCAGGCGGTTCATCTCGCCCTGCCGGTTGCCGATCCGGTAGGACCCGCCGATCAGGGTCAGCGAGGCGACGTCGTGCGGGTGGCGCATCGCGAGGGACATCGCGGGCAGCGCGCCGAAGGAGGCGCCGGCCAGGTGGACGGGGCCCCGGACGTCCAGGGCGTCGAGCGTGCGGCGCAGCAGTTCGGCCAGGCCCTCCACCGACAGGTCGGCGGCGGCCGTCGTGGCGCCGACGCCCGAGTGGTGGACGGAGATGACGCGGTGCCGGTCGGCGAGGGCGGCGAACTGCGGGCCGAAGAAGCCGGCGCCGATGTTGAAGGGGTGCAGCAGGACCAGCGGGCTGCCCCCGCCGGCGGTGAACACCTCGACGTCGCCCTCGCTCAGTGCGACCAGGTGACGCTGCACGTCCGGCTGGTGCTCGCGCAGGACGGCGTGGTTGTCGCTCAGTGGCCGGTGGCCCTCGTCCAGTGCGGCGCGGACGTCGGCCGGGAGGGCCGCGGCCGGGTGGTACGCGGCGGTCGCCGGGTGCGCGGCGGCGCCGGGGCCGTCGGCCGGGACGAGCAGCGGGGCCGGGCCCCCGTCGCGGTGCAGCGCCGCCAGCCGGCGGCCGGCCTCCGCCGCCCGTTCGGCCCCGAGGCCGAGTGGCACGGCCAGCCGGACCAGCGCGGCGCCCGCCGTCGGGCCGGCGGCCAGGTGCGGGGCGGCCCGTACACCGGTGTGCCGGTAGCTCCAGGCCAGCCAGTCGGCCGCCGGGTTGGGCGAGCGGTCGGCCCCGGGCAGCCGGGCCGCGTCGATCAGCACGCAGTGCCCGCCGGCCGCCACCACCGGCAGACCGGCGTCGGCGAGGATCCGCCGCAACTCCCGGACGGCGCCCATCCGTTCGGCCACGGCCGCGGCCGAGCGCTCGCGGTCGGCCAGGGCCGCGGCCATCAGCCGGCGCTGGGCGACGCCCGGCTCCCGGCCGCGCCGCAGCACGTCCTCGTGGAGCAGTTCGGCGAGCCGGCTGTCGTCGGTGGCGACGAGACCGCCGTGGTCGATGCCGAAGTCCTTGGACAGGCCGAGGGTGACGGCGGTGGCCAGGGCGAGGATCTCCTCCGCGACCTCCCACACCTTGCGGCCCCGCTCGCCGTCCTCGTGCTCGGCGACGAAGGCCGCGTTCTCCAGCACGCGCGTCGCGTCCAGGACGAGCGGCACCCCGTGGGCGTCCGCGGCGGCCCGGACCCGGCGCAGGTTGGCCAGCGACAGCGGGAGCCCGCCGAGCGCGTTGGTGCTGGTCTCCACGCAGACGAAGGAGACCGTGCCCGGGTTGGCGGCGAGCGCCCGCTCCAGCGCGTCGGCGTCCACATCCCCCCAGAGCGCCTGTGCCCCGTTCGAGGCGGCGACGGCCGGGACGGCCAGCGGGGCGAAGCCGTGGTCGATCTGGTTCAGCGCCCAGGTCGGGAAGAGCGCGTTCTGCACCACCAGTCCGCGCCGGCCGGGCCAGGCCCGGCAGAGCAGGGCCTCGGCGGACCGGCCCCGCAGGGTCGGCACAACGTAGCGGAAGGGCAGCAGGGCCGCGAGGTCCTCGGCCGGGCCGGGCCGGGCCGCGGTCTGCGCGCGCAGCGCGGCCATGCCCTCGGCGACGTAGGCGGTGTCGAGCTCCGTCCAGGAGTCGGTGACGAGGTCGATGTCGGCCTCGCCGGAGTCCAGCAGGAGGGGGTTGTGGCCGTGGGCGGCCAGGCGCCGCGCCCGTACGGCGACGGCCTCGGTGTCGGGGGCCTCGAGGGGACGGGTCCCGGCGGGAGGGGCCCCGGCGGCGGCGACGGGCTGCGGGGGTGCGGGGCGGGCGGGTGCCGGGGCCGGGGGGCGGGCGGACGCCGGGGTGGGTACCGGAAGCGGGGTGGGCGCGGGGATCCGGGTGGGCACGGGGGCCGGACGGGCGGCCGCCCGGGCTGCCGGGGGGCGGCCCGCCGCGACCTCGGGGTTGGCGATCATCAGGATGAGCTCGCCGACGTCGGTCGGCTCCCCGTCGGCCGGCCGGCACAGGTAGACGGGCAGGTTGACCGGCCGGAACTTGTTCTTGAAGCGGAAGTTCCCCTCCCCTGTGAACACCTCGGCGGAGCGCAGCTCGGCCAGCGCCTGCTCGGCCGCCGGTTCGGCGTTCGGCGAGGAGCAGAGCCGCACGCCCAGGCTCGCCCCAAAGCTGAACATCGTGCAGCCCTCCTCCGCGAGCAGCTCCACGATCCGCACGATCGTGTACTCCAGACCGCCCTTCGGGGTCTGCTCGGAGTAGAACTCCAGGTCCAGCAGGTACCCGTTCTCCGACGGGATCCGGGTGACGATGACCGCGCTGCACAGCTGTCCGGCGGAGTGCGTGAGGAACATCCGGTGCCGCTCGGCGAGCACCCCGCGGCTGATCTCGTCCCGCACGGTGGCCACGTACGGATTGACCATGTCCTTGGTGGCGCACCAGCCGTCGATGAGCCCGGCGATCGCGGTGTCGGTGGCCGGATCGGACCCGACCCGGTACTCGTGCACACCCGCCCCGGGCATCCGCGCGAAGCGCTGCACCATGTAGCGCAGCCGCTGCATCCGGGCGCCCGAGAGGCTGAACTCCTGGATGGACTCCATCCGCTGGACCACACCGAAGGGCGTGGCCGAGTACGCGCGCCCGCCCACCTCCGTCAGCCGCACCATGGAGAGCAGGTTGGGCTTCAGCCCGTGGCGCTCCGCGTGCTCGGTGTACTCGCGGGTCAGTTCCGGGAGGTCCTGCTCCGAGCCGACGTAGCTCCACGCCAGCAGCGAGCCGTCCCGCTGGGAGAAGTTGAAGTAGGCGCTGCGGGCCGAGCCGAGGAATACCAGCGGCGCGATGTCCCGGCCCGGCAGGCCGCCCTCCTTGGCGTGCCGGCGGTCCAGCTCCGCGATCGCTGCGGCGATCTCCGGACGGTCCGCCAGCTCGCGCTTGCGCACCACCACCGGGCCGCCCGCCGCCGGCTCGGCCGCGAGGTCCGGCGCCGGACCGCCGGCCCGGGCCGGGGCCGGCGCGGCGAGCAGGGCGGCCGCTGCGGCGCCGTGCGCCGCGGACAGGTGCCCGGCCAGCGCGCCCACCGTGGGGTGGTCGAACAGCAGGGACTTGCGCTGCGGGCCGAACCGCCGCTCCAGGGCGGCGACGACCCTCAGCATGTCGAAGGAGGTGAAGCCCTGGCCGGCGAAGTCCGCCCCGGGATCGACGGGCCGCTCGACCGTCGCCTCGATGAAGCCGGCGAGTTGATCGTCCGTCAGATCACCTTCGCCGGCGTGAGGTTGTGGCAGGGCGACGCGGGTGGCGGGGGTGACGGGGACGGTACGGGCTGCGGGGGCAGCGGGGACGGCCGAGGTGGCGGGGGCAGCGGGGGCAGCAGGGACGGCCGAGGTGGCGGGGACGGCCGGGAGCGCGGCGATCGCGGCGGCGACACCGGCGCTCAACAGCTCGACGGAGTCCTGCTCGTAGAGCTCGGCCGCCTTGAGGTCCAGGCCGTAGGTCTCGTTGAGCATCCGGGCCAGGTCCATCCGGAAGACCGAGTCCAACCCCAGCTCTCCGAAGGGCTGGTCGGCGGGGAGCTCCGCCTCGGGGATGCCGAGGATGTCGGAGAGCAGCGAGGTGACCGTCCGCCGGATCTCCGGGAGCCCGACGCCGGGCGGCGCGGTGGGCGCCATGGGGGCCACGGGAGCAGAGGGGGCCACGGCAGGTAGGGGGCCGGCAGCAGGGGCCGGTACGGGTTTGCGGGGCGCGGGCTCCGGGCCGGCGGACGCGCCGAGCGAGGGCAGCTTCACCCGCTCGCGGGCGACCGCAGCGGTCGCCGGCGTGCGGCGGACGGCCGGAGCCCGCACGGGCGACGGCGCCGTGGACGAGGACGGTGACGCTTCGATGGTGGCCTCCAGACTCGGGTGCGGTGCGCCGGGGGCGAACCAGTGACGGGCCCCGGCGAAGGGAACACCGGGCAGCGGGGTGCGGCGCGGCAGCGGCCCGGCCCAGAGACGGGCCCAGTCGACCGCCGTGCCCTCCACCCAGGCACGGGCCTGCCCGTCGAGGTCCGCGGGGCTGTCGAGGTCGACGTGGTCGCGGTCCGCGTGGTCGCGGTCCACGGGGCCGGCGGCGTTCTCGTGGTCGCGGACCGCCGGGGCGGACCGGCGCGCGGTGCCGCGGTGGGCACCGGGCGGGCAGGTGCCCCCGGCCGCCGCACGCAGCCCGCGCACCAGTTCCGCGCGGTCGCGCACCACCAGGGCGAGACGCTCGGGCCACTCTTCGCGCCCGGTCTGCAGCGTGCGGGCGACCTCCGCGAGCACGGGCTCACGAAGCTCCAGGTGGTCGGCCAACAGACCGGCGTACTCCTGGAGTTGTGCATCGGTGGGCGCGGACAGCACCACCAGCCGCGGGCTGCCGTCGTCGGCGGCGGCCGGCCGGGGCCGGGGCGACTCCAGGACGACGTGGGCGTTGGTGCCGCCGAAGCCGAACGAGCTCACCCCCGCGCACCGCACGGGCACGCCGTCGGCGCCGGCCGTGCCCTCCCACCGGAGCGGACCGTCGACGATCCGCAGCGGTGTCCCGGCCAGCCGGATGTGCGGGTTGAGCCGCTCCAGGTGCAGGTGGGGCGGGAGTTGGCGGTGCTCAAGGCCGAGCAGGACCTTGATCACCCCCGCGATGCCCGCCGCCGCCTCCAGATGGCCGATGTTGGTCTTCACCGATCCGACCGCGATGTGCGGATGGTCGGGCAGCTCCCGGTCCCGGTCGGCGTAGAGCGTCGCGAGGGCCTGCTTGATGCCCTCGATCTCCACCGGGTCGCCGAGGCTGGTCCCGGTGCCGTGTGCCTCCAGGTACCCCAGTCGGTCGGGATCGGTACCGGCCGCGCGGTGCGCCCGCACCAGGACCCGGGCCTGTGCCTCGGGGTTGGGCGCGGTCAGCGAGCCGGCGCGGCCGCCGTGGCCGACCGCCGACCCGGTGACCACGCCGTAGACGTGGTCACCGTCGGCGAGCGCCCGCTCCAGCGGCTTGAGCAGGACGACCCCGCAGCCCTCGCCCCGCACGTAGCCGTCGGCCCCGGCGTCGAAGGTCTTGCAGCGGCCGTCGGCGCTGAGCATCCCGGACTGCTGGAAGGCGCTGAACAGCGCCGGGCTGAGCAGCACGTTGACCCCGCCGACGAGGGCCTGCTCGCACTCGCCCGCCGCCAGCGCGCCGACCGCCCGGTGGATCGCCACCAGCGAACTGGAGCAGGCGGTGTCCACCGACTCGCTCGGCCCGTGCAGGTCCATCAGGTAGGAGACCCGGTTGGCGAGGACGGCATGCGCGACTCCGGTGGCGCTGTGCGCCTCCACCGTGACGGCCGCCTTTCCGAGCAGGTCGGCGTAGTCGGAGGTCGAGACACCGGCGAACAGGCCGGTCGCGGTGCCCGCGAGGTCGGACGGGCGGTAGCCGGCGTCCCAGACGGCCCGCCAGGCGGTCTCCAGGAACAGCCGCTGCTGCGGGTCCATCAGGGCGGCCTCGCGCGGGGCGATGCCGAAGAAGCGGGCGTCGAACCGGCTCACGTCGGCGAGGAACCCGGCCCGGACGGGGGCCGCCCCCGCGGCCCGGCCGAGCTCGGCACGGTCCGGCGGCACGTCGGTGACCAGGTTTCGGCCGGCCATCAGGTGGTCCCAGAACTGCGCCGTGCCGGCCGAGCCGGGCAGCACCGCCGCCATGCCGACCACCGCCACCGGGAGCGGCCGGCCGCTGGAGGGCTGTAGCGCGGGGGTGGGGGTCGGCGACCCGGAGGTGGCCGTGGGCTGGGAGGTGGCCGTGGGCTCGGCGATGGCCGTGGGCTCGGCGATGGCTGTCGGCTGCGATGCGGCAGCGGGCTCGGCAGCCTGCTCGCCGGCCGGCTGCGGCGGTTCGCCGCGCTCCGGAGCCGGCTGCGGCCCTGCCGGGGCGGGGAGGGGCTGCGGACGGTGGTGAACCGCCACCTCGGCGGCGTGGTGGCGGACCAGGTGGGCCGCGAACGAGGCCAGGTCAGGGCACTCGAAGAGGACGGTCGGCAGCAGGTCCAGGCCGTAGAGCTCGTTCACCTGGTTGATCAGCTCGGTCAGCGTGAGCGAGTCGAACCCGAGCTCCAGCAGCTGGTCGTCCACGTTGACGTCCTCGGGCTCGACCAGGAGGAACCCGGCGGCCATCGCCCGCAGTTCGCGCTCCACCTCCGACGCCGGCACCTCCTCGGGCGTCGGCTCCTGCTCGGGCGTCAGCTGCTGCTCGGGCGTCGGCGAGGCGGCCTCGGGGAGATCCACCTGCGGTTCCTGAGCGGCCTGGGCGGACGGGGCGCTCGGGGCGGACGCGACGGACGCGGCGGACGGCCGCTGGACGACCGTCACCCGGGTCTCCCGGCCGCCCAGGGCCACGTCCAGCGCCCGCAGCCCGTTGGCGGTGCTCATCGGCGCCATGTCCCAGCGGCGCGCGAGCAGCTCCCGGGTGGCGGCGTCCACGCTCATACCGCCGTCCTCCCAGAGCGGCCATGCGATCGACACCGTGTGCCCGGCGCGCAGGCCGGCCGCGTGCCGCTGGGCCCGCTGCTCGGCGAACTCGTCGAGAAAGGCGTTGGCGTAGGCGTAGTCGAGCTGGCCCGGGTTGCCGCTGTAGGCGACCACCGAGGAGTAGAGGGCGAAGAAGTCGAGCGGCTGGCCGAGCGTCGCCTCGTCGAGCGCCAGCACGCCGGCCGTCTTCGGCGCGAGCACGGCATCGAGGTCCGCCCGGCTCTTGGTCACCGCGCGGGCGTCGCGGGTGACCCCGGCCGCGTGCACGACACCGCGCAGCGGGCCGTACTGCGCGACGGCCTCGCCGACCAGCCGGCGCATAACGTCCGCGTCCGCGACGTCGGCGCGCAGGTAGCGGACGGTGCCGGCACCCCGGTCGAGCTCGTCCACCAGGGCCTGGCGTCGGGGGTCCAGTGCGGAGCGGCCCACCAGCAGGACGGTCACCCGCGCGCGGAAGGCCAGCAGCCGGACGGTGTGCAGGCCGAGCGGCCCGGCGCCGCCGGTGACCAGGTAGACGCCGTCCGGGCGCGGCCGCAGCCGGTCGGCGGGCGCGGGCACGTGCTCGAGCAGGCCTCTCACCTGCCGTTCGCCGCCCTGGTAGCGGACCTCGACGGCGGCGCCTGGCCGGCACCCGGCCAGCTCCGCCACCAGCCGGGCGGCCCGCTGCTCGGGCGGCGCCACCGCGTCGGCCCCCTCGAAGGCCACCCGGGCGGCGCCCAGCCGGCTGTGCTCCAGCGCCAGGCTGCGCAGCGCGGCGCCGACGGCCGCGTCGTGCGGCCGGGACGACGGGGTGGGGGCGGTGTACCCGTAGACCACCCGCAGGTCGCGCGGGGCCCCCGGCCGGGCGAGCAGGGCGGTGGTGAGCGCGACCAGGGCGTGGAAGCCACGGTCGAGACCGGCCGTCAGGTCGTCACCGCCGTGGCCGGCCGCGCCCTCGGGGGCGCAGAACACCAGGCCGTCCGGCTCCAGGCCGCGCTCGGCGAGGTCCGCCACGAGCCGCCGGCACTGCTCCCGGTCGGTGAGCGCCAGACGGTAGCCGCCCGTGTCATCGGTTCGGGCGAATTCCGGGGCGGGGGCCAGGGCGACGACCTGCACCCCGTCGGCGGCGAGCCGCCCGGCCAGTGCCCCGGCCGGCCCGGGCTCATCGGCGGCGACCAGCACCACGCGCGGCGCCGGGGCACCGGTCAGCGGCTCCGGCGCGGGCACCGGCTCCCAGACCGGGCGGGCGAACCGCAACAGGGCCGCCTCCTCCGGCCGTTCGGGGGCGCTCTGTATGTCGGGGGCCTGCGGCGCTTCCTCGCCGAGGCCCGGCTGCGGCGCGCCGTCCGTCGTGAGGTCTTCCCCGGCCTCCCCCGCCGCCTCGTCGGCGGGCGGCTCGGCCAGCCAGTAGCGGGCGCGGTCGAAGGGGTACGTCGGGAAGGCGGCGCGACGCGGCCGGGGGCCGGCCCAGAGCGTGCGCCAGTCCACCTCCGCCCCGGTCAGCCAGGCCGCCACCGCCGCCGCCCGGTCCGCGCCGTCCCGCACCGGTGCGGCGGTGCGGGCGGCGGTGCCCGTGTGGACGCCGGGGGCCGGGCGCCCCTCGGCGAAGGCGCGCAGGCCCTCGGCCAGGGCGGGCAGGCTGCCGGCGACCACGGCCAGCCGCTCCGTCAGCTCCCGGCGTCCGGTCTGGCTGGTCCAGGCGAGCGAGCGCAGGGTCGGTGCATCGTCGCCGGCCCCGGTCGCGGCCGCCACGTGGTCCGCGACCCGGCCGGCGAGCACGGCCAGCCGCTCGCGCGTCCGGGCGGACAGCACGAAGACCTCCTCGATCCCGGCGGGCTCGGGGGCGCTCAGCGACTCGGGGGTGCCCAGCGACTCGGGGGCGCTCAGCGGCTCGGGGGCGCCCAGGTACTCCTCCAGCACCAGGTGGACGTTGGCCCCGCCGGCGCCGAACGAGCTCACGCCCGCCCGGCGCGGCTGCGCACCCGCCCGCCCGTCCTGGTCCGCCCGGTCCGCTTGGTACGCCTGGTCCGCCACGGGCCGGGGCCACGGGGCGGCCTCGGTCAGCGGCCGGAACGGCGAGGCGTCGAAGTCGATCCTCGGGTTGAGCCGGTCCAGGTTGGCGCTCGGGTAGAGCAGCCCGTCCCTGAGTTGCAGGAGCACCTTCGTCAGCCCGGCGATCCCGGCCGCGCCCTCCAGATGGCCGATGTTGGCCTTGACCGAGCCGATCGCGACCGGCGGGCCGTCCCAGCCGGTGGCCGAGGGCACGTCGGGCCCGGCGCCGAAGGCCCGGGCGAGCGCGGCCACCTCGATCGGGTCGCCCAGCGCGGTACCGGTGCCGTGGGCCTCCAGGTAGCCGACGGTGCGCGGGTCGACCCCGGCCGCGGCAAGCGTCCCGGCCACGAGGTCGGCCTGCGCATTGGGGTTCGGGACGGTGTAGCCGCTGGTCTTGCCGCCCGCGTTGGCGCGGCTGCCCTTGATGACGGCCCAGATCCGGTCGCCGTCGGCCACTGCGTCCGCCAGCGGCTTGAGCAGGACGGCGCCCACCCCCTCGCCGGGGACGTAACCGTCCGCGTCGGCGTCGAAGGTCCGGCAGGCGTCGCCGCCGGCCAGCATGCCGCGGGCCGACAGGGCGACCAGGTGTGCGGGGTGCAGGATCAGGTTGACGCCGCCGGCGACGGCCATCCGGCACTCGCCCCGGCGCAGGCTCTCGCAGGCCAGGTGAACGGCGGTCAGCGAGGACGAGCAGGCCGAGTCGACCGCGAAGCTGGGCCCGGTCAGGTCGAAGTGGTAGCTGGCCCGGTTGGCCACCGACCAGTACGCCGAGTGCGCGGCCCCGAACTCGCCCCGGGGCCAGCCGGAAGCCGCCGCGAGCTGGCCGTACGAGCCGTACATCAGGCCGACGAAGACGCCGGTCTCCGGGACGCGGGTGTGCGCGCCGAGGTAGCCGGTCTCCTCCAGCAGGTTCCAGCAGGTCTCCAGGAACAGCCGCTCCTGCGGGTCGATCGCGGCCGCCTCGCGCGGCAGGATGCCGAACAGCTGCGGGTCGAACTCGTCCACACCGTCCAGGAATCCGGCCCACCGGCCGTAGCTGCGGTTCGGCCGGCCGCGTCGGGGGTCGAAGTGCTCGCGCCAGTCCCACCGGTCGGCCGGGACCTCGGTGATGTGGGCGGCACCGGCGGCGAGGTTGCGGGCGAAGGTGTCGAGATCCGGGGCGCCCGGGTAGCGGCCGGTGACGCCGACGACGGCGATGTCGAGGGCGCCGTCGCGGGCCTGCTCCTCGCGGGTCTGGTCATGCGGCGTGGACGCCGGGTGGACCGTCGCCGTTCCGGCCGCTGCCTCGACCGGTTCCGCCGCTGAGCCGGCCTCCGGCGCCGGCTGCGCGTCGGCGGGGGCCGCCGTCGCGAGGGGCCCGGGGCCGGCCTCCGTGCGGGTGAGGACGGCCGTCAGCGGCTCGTGTCGGACGGCGAGGAGGTGGGCGGCGAGCCGCTCGATCGTCGCGTGCTCGAACAGCAGGGTCGCCGGGAGCTCGCCGAGGTCGGCGGCGAGCCGTTCGACGATCTCGGCGCCGATCAGCGAGTCGATGCCGAAGGTCTCCAGGGTGTCCCGGTCGGTGAGTTCGTCCTCCTCGCACTTGAGGACCCCGGCGAAGACCCGCTTGAGGTGATCCCGGGCCCGGCGCTCCAGGTCCGCGCCGGCCGGCGCCGCAACCGCCTGCGCCTGCGCAATCGCGTGGACCACGGGCGCCGGAAGCACGGGCGCCGGGGCGCCGGTGAGCGGCATGCCGTGCCCGGCCAGCCGGGTCGGGTCCGCCTTGATGACCAGCGCCTGCCCGGCCCCGCCGGAGAGCACGCGTTCCAGTGCCGAGGCGCCCTCCGCCGGGTCGATGGAGCCGACGCCCAGGGCCGCGAACGAGCGCTGGTGGTGCGCGGTGGCCACGGCACCGACGCTCCCCCAGAAGCCCCAGTTCACCACCGACACCGGGAACGCGCAGCGACTGCGGGCCGACCAGACGCAGGCGTCCTCGAAGGTCGCCGCCGCCGCGTAGTTGGCCTGCCCGGGCGAGGACACGAAGGAGGCCGCGGAGGAGAAGAAGACGCAGAAGTCCGGCTGCTGCCCGTCGAGTGCTTCGACCAGGGCGCTGGCGCCGGCCGCCTTCGGGGCGAACACCCGGGTGAACTCCACCTCCGTCATCCGGGCGAGCGGGACGTCGCGAAGCTCGCCGGCGGCGTGCAGGACGCCGTGCAGCGCGCCGAAGGAGTCGTGGGCCTCGGCCACCGCGGCCCGGACGGCGTCCGGGTCGGTGACGTCGCCGCGGACGTAGCGGACATCGCCGCCCAGCCGGGCGATCTCGGCCGCCCGGGCCGTCACCCGCGGGTCGTCGGCAGGCCGGCGGCCGAGCCAGACCAGCCGGGCGCCGTGGACGGCGGCGAGGTGCCGGCTCACGGCACCGCCCAGGCCGCCCGTCCCGCCGGCGACCAGGTAGACACCGCCCTTGCGCAGACGCGGACCGGCATCCCCGCTGGCGGCCTCCCCGGGTACGGGCGCGGCGAGCGGCTCGAAGCGGCGCAGGTAGCGGTGCTCGCCGCGCAGGGCGACCACGGGGTGTGTGCCGTCCTCGGCGGCGATCCGCCGGGCGGTGCGGGAGGGGTCGGCGGCGAGGACGTCCGGCGTGACGTCCACGCAGTTCACCTGCCAGAGCGGGTGTTCGGCCGCCACCGTGCGGGAGAGCCCGACCAGGCCGGCGCCGTGCGGCCGCACCCGGTCGCCGGAGGTGACCGGCAGGACGCCGTGCACGACGAAGGTCGCGGCGAGCGGGCGGGCCGCCTGGCCCACCCGGAGCAGTTGCTTGAGCAGGTAGAACGCGGCCAGGGTGACCGGGTCCCCGCAGGGTGCGGTGTCGGCGGGCTCCGGGACTGCGCCCGCGCGGCCGGCGAGCACGTAGAGCACGTCGAACGGGCCGGGGACGGGTGCGGCGCCGCCCAGCGGGATGCGGACCACCTCGTCGTCCGGGTGCAGCGCGGCCAGGGCGTCGGCGAGCGGGCCGTCCCCCTCGGCGTGGGCCAGGGCGACCCGCCTGCCGCCCCCGGCCGGCGGCCGCTCGCCCGGTCCGGCGTCCTCGGACCAGCTCGGCCGGCAGACCAGCAGCGGGTAGTCCGGGGCGGCCGCGGAGGCGGGCGCGGCCACCGCTTCCGGCGCGCCCGGAGCGCGCCCGGGGGCCTGCGCGGCGGGCGGGACCGGGGCCGTGACGGATACCCGGGAGGAGGTGACGGACGCCGGGGAGGCGACGCCCGCCCGGGCCGTGACGGACGCCGGGGCGGTGGTCCAGTGGCTGGTCCGCGCGAAGGGGTAAGCGGGCAGCGGCACGTTGCGGCGCGGCCGGTGGGCGTGCACGGCGGCCCAGTCCACGTCGCGGCCCGCCAGGTACTCCTCGGCGAGCCGCCGCAGCCGCTCGCCGTGCCCGTCGGTGGCCGGCCGCCCGCCGGCGAGGAACTCCTCGGCCTGTTCGCGCAGTTCGGCCGTGCTCCGGACCACGAAGGCGGCCCGGGCCGGGAAGTGCGCGCGGGAGAGCGCGAGCGTGCGGGCGGTGTCCTCGAGGTCGTGCTGCTCCGTCAGCCACCCGGCCAGCCCGCGCACCCGGTCGTGCAGGGCGCCGTCCGTGCGCGCCGAGACCGGCAGGACGGCGGCCTGCCCGGACGGGCCGACAGCGGGCGCGGCCTGCGGCGGCGCCTCGGCCAGCACCACGTGCGCGTTGGTCCCGCTGAAGCCGAAGCTGCTCACCGCGCCGACCCGCCGCCCGGACGGGCCCGGGAGCCATGGCACCGCGGCGGTGGCGACCCGGAACGGCCCGCCGTCGAAGTCGATCACGGGGTTGGCCTGTTCGAAGTTGAGCGACGGCGCGATCACCCCGGCCCGGAGCCCGAGCACCACCTTGATGAATCCGGCGATGCCCGACGCCAGGGTGGTGTGCCCGATGTTGGACTTCACCGAGCCCAGGTAGCAGACGCCGGCCTGCCCGGCCCGGTCGCGGAAGACCCGGGTGAGGGCCTTCACCTCGATCGGGTCGCCCAGTACCGTGCCGGTGCCGTGCGCCTCCACGTACCCGACGTCCTCCGGGGCGAGGCCGGCCCGCCGGTGGACGTCCGTCAGGAGCGCGGCCTGGGAGTCGGCGCTGGGCGCCGTGATGCCGTTGGTCCGGCCGTCGCTGTTGGTGCCGGTGGCCTTGATCACCGCGTACACGGTGTCGCCGTCGGCCAGTGCGCGCTCCAGCGGCTTGAGCACCACGGCGCCGACGCCCTCGCCGAGGACGATGCCGTCGGCCGAGGCGTCGAAGGGGGCGCAGCGCCCGGTGGGCGACAGCATGCCGGTGCGGCTGGTCCAGACGTGCATCCGGGGGGTCAGCATCACCGCGACGCCGCCCGCGACGGCGGTGTCGCAGTCGCCGGCGCGGATGGCCGCCACGGCCTGGTGCACGGCCACCAGGGAGGAGGAGCAGGCGGTGTCGATGGCGACGGCCGGGCCGCCGAGGTTGAGGTGGTAGGCGATCCGGGCGGCCAGGATGGAGGGCGAGTTGCCGAGGAACGCCTGCCCGGTGCCGTCCTGGCCGTTCTCCTCCAGCAGCCGCAGGTAGTCGCCCGCGCCGGAGCCGACGAACACCCCGCAGCGGGCCCGTTCGGTGCCGGGCAGCGCGTAGCCCGCGTCCTCCAGGGCCGACCACGCCTCCTGGAGGAAGAGCCGCTGCTGGGGGTCCATCAGCTCGGCTTCCATCGGGGAGAGGTGGAAGAAGGAGGCGTCGAACAGGTCGACGTCGTCGATCAGGGCGGCCCACTTGCTGTAGGTGCGGCCCTCGGCGCGCTGGTCGGGGTCGAAGTGCTCGGCGACGTCCCAGCGTTCGGCGGGGACCTCACGGATGCTGCTGCGGCCGGCGACCAGGTTGGACCAGAAGGTGCTGAGGTCGGGGGCGTCGGGGAAGCGGCCGGACATACCGATCACCGCGATGTCCACCGGCCCCGCCGGCCCGGGCCGGACGGCGGGCAGGGTGACGAGGGCGCTCACGGGCGCGGTCACGGGCGCGCTCACGGGCCGGGCGGCGGACGAGGCGAGGGGCGGGACGGTGGACGGGACGGACGGGACGGACGGGACGGACGGGACGGACGGGACGGACGGGACGGACGGGACGGCAGCGGGGCCGGCCGTGGGTGCGGATGCGCCTGCGGGTGCGGTCCTGCCGGGGACCGGGGCGAGGACCACCTGCCCGGGCTCGGCCGGGGGCCTGGGTGTCTCCTGCGGCGCGCCCTGGGGTGCGTCCTGGGGTGCGTCCTGGGGCCCCGGCGCCCCCGTGGGACGGAGCTGCAGCGGGGGCGGTGAGCCGGCCGACCGGCCCTGCGATGGCCCGTCACCGGACCGGTCGGCCGGGGTCTGTGGGGGAACGGCCTGCCCGGCGGCCTGCGCGGCGGCCGGCGGGGCGGCCGGGCGGACGGCGGCGGCGTGCAGGGCGCGGCCCCGGGCGGACTCGGCGCCGACGAAGTCGGCCAGCCGGTCCAGCGTCGGGTGGTCGTAGACCGCCACCGAGTCCAGGTCGAGGCCGAAGTGCTGGTTGAGGTCGCGGACGATCTCGACCGCCCCGAGCGAGTCGACGCCCATCTCGCTGAAGGTCAGCCGGGGGTCGATCTCGTCCCGGTCGAGGTACAGATGACCGCAGAGCGTCTCCATGACCACGGCGACGACCTCGGCACGGGCACGGTCCGGGCCCTCGGCCTCCGGAGCCGGCACCGGTGCCGTCTCCGGCGTCGCGTCAGGCGCCGGTGCGAGTGTGAGGTGGGGAGCCGGGTCGGGAGCCCGGTCCGGTGGCGGGGCGTCGGCGGGCACCCGGGCGGTGACCGCCGGGGCTGCCGGGGCCGGCGGCGCCGCGCTCGCCGGGTGGGCGTAGCCGCGCACCTTCGCGCTGTGCTCGTGCACGCGGCTCACCGCGTCCCGGCCGAGCACGAGGCGGTGCAGTTCGGCCTCGCGGGCCACCACCGTGCCGAGTTCGGCGAGCGTGCGGCCGGCCAGCTCGCGCTTGAGGGCGCGCACCGGCAGGACGGGCTGGGCGGCGATCGCCCGGGCCAGGTCGAGCGCGGCGGGGAGGACCTCGTCCCGCGGCAGGAAGGTGACCTGCGCCCCGCGCCGTTCCAGCTCGGCGCCGCCGAACGGCCTGCCGGTGTAGAACATCTCGGTGGCCAGCGACCGCCCGAACCGGCGTTCCAGCACGTAGGTGGCGCCCATGCCGGGGGTGAAGCCGTACTTGAGGAAGCTGGCCGCGTACGTCCCCTCGCGTGCCATCAGCACCAGGTCGGCGTGCAGGCCGAACATCAGGCCGCCGCCGGCCGCGTGCCCGGACATCGCGGCGATCACCGGGCGGTCGCAGGAGAGCAGGCCCTCGTAGAGGAAGGGCACGTCGGTGAAGCTGCCCCGGCCGCCGGCCAGGCGCTCCAGGGCCTCGGGCGTGCCGCCCATGCTGAACGCCGGACCGCCGCCCGTCAGCACCACGGCCTTGACGCCCTCGTCCGCGCGCAGCTCGGCGAAGGCCGCCTCCAGGCCGCGCACGGTCTCCTCGGTGAACATGTTGGTGTCGCCGTGCATGACCACCAGGGCGATGCCGGGATCGAGGATCCGCAGTTCGACCGCGGGGCCATCGGCCCCGGGGAGGCCCGTCGGCGCCACCGTCTGATCCCCCGTCCGCTGCTGTGCCGTCCGCTGCTGTGCCGTCCGTTGCTGTGCCGTCCGCTGTCGCACCCTCGGCTGCTCCGTCTCTGCGTCGGCCCTCCCGGCGGCGGCCGGCTCCTGCGGCGCGCCGCGCCACCGGCCCAGCCAGCAGCTCTCCTCCGTGAGGGGGTGCGTGGGCAGCGGGATCCGCCGGCCGGCGGGTCCGCCTTCGGGGCCGTACGCCTCGTGCCAGGGCACCTCGGCGCCCGCCGCCCAGGCGGCGGCCAGCTCCCTCAGGCGCCCCTGCCTCAGGAGCCGCACGCAGGCCTCGGGCGAGGGCGGTGTCGCCGGGCCGGTGCCCGGCTGGTCCGGGGCGCCCGTGACGACATCGGCGCCCTCGGACGGCGCGCCGTCCAGGAAGGCGTCCAGGCCCGCCCGCAGGCGGTCGAGCGCGGTGGCCCGGTCGTCCGCGACGACGGCCAGCCGGTGGGGCCGCGCCGTCCGGCCGACCTGCAGGGTGTACGCCACGTCGGCCGGATCGGGGCCGGTGCCGGCGCCGGGTGCAGGCCGGTCGGCGGCCACCAGTTCGGCGATCCGGCGCAGCGAGCCGTCCGGGGCGAGGGCGGCCGGCGGGAGGTCGCAGGCCAGTTCCTGCCCTATCCGGCGGGCCAGCTCCAACAGGCTGGACGGGTCCAGCCCGAGATCACCCAGCCAGGCGTCCGGGTCGATCTGGTCGGTGCGTACGCCGAGCAGGTCGGCGGCGAGCCCGACCAGCGTCCCGGTGGGCGGATCCCCGGCGGCCGCGCCGGTCCCCCCGGCGTGGCCGGTGTCCAGGTGGGCCCGCAGCAGCCGCGCCTGCGTGTGCAGGGCGGCCCGGTGCGGGGCGGAGAGGACGAAGAGCAGCGGCCCGCCGGGGCCGGGCGCCGGCTCGGCGCGGGCCGGGTGCTCCTCCACCACCAGGTGGGCGCCGGCGCCGCCCGCGCCGAACGCACTGATCCCGGCCCGGCGGGGGCCGCCGTCCGCCGGCCCGGTCCACTCCTGGGCCTCGCGCTGGATGCGCAGCGGCGAGCCGGTGAGGTCGAGGTGCGGGTTGGGTTCGTCCGCGTGCAGTGACGGGACGAGCCGGCCGTGGCGCAGTTGCAGCAGCACCTTGGTCAGGCCGGCGATCCCGGCGGCGCTCTCCAGGTGCCCGATGTTGGACTTCACCGATCCCACCGCGCAGCTGCCGGGCGTCGCCGCGCTGCCGGCGAACGCCTGGCGCAGACCCTCGATCTCCACCGGGTCGCCCAGTGACGTCCCGGTGCCGTGGGCCTCGATGCAGCCGATCGTGCGCGGGTCGACGCCGGAGCGCCGAAGGGCGGTGCGGATCAGCTCGGCCTGCGAGTGCGGGCTCGGGACGGTGAAGCCGCTGGTGCGCCCGCTGTGGTTGACGGCCGACGCGCGGATCACGCCGTGGATGTGGTCGCCGTCGGCAAGCGCCCGGTGCAGCGGCTTGAGCAGGACCGCGCCGACACCCTCCCCCGGCACGTAGCCGGTGGCGCCCGCGCCGAAGCTGCGGCAGCGGCCGTCGTCGGAGAGGAACTGGCCCTGCGCCAGCTGGAGGTACTTCTGCGGGTGGACGGTGACGTTCACCCCGCCCGCCAGGGCGAGGGTGCTCTCGCCCCGGCGCAGGCTCTCGACGGCGAGGTGGATCGCCGTCAGGGAGGACGAGCAGGCCGTGTCCACGGCCAGGCTGGGCCCGGTGAGGCCGAAGGTGTAGGAGACGCGGTTGGGGACGGCGGCGTGCAGGGCGGTCGGTGCCACGCCCTGGTCCTGGAACAGCTGGTAGTGGTTCCACATCACGCCGGCGAAGACGCCGACCGTCTCGCCCGCCAGGGTGGGCGCCGGGCGGCCGGCGTCCTCCAGTGCGCGCCAGCAGATGGTCAGGAAGAGCCGTTCCTGGGGGTCCATCCGCTCGGCGTCGCGCCGGGAGATGCCGAAGAACTCGCGGTCGAAGAGGTCCACGCCGTCGAGGAACCCGCCCCAGCGGCTGTAGGTGGAGCCGGCCCGGCCGCGTTCGGGGGCGAAGTGGGCGCTGTGGTCCCAGCGTTCCTCGGGGACGGGGGTGATGCTGTCCCGGCCCTCGGCGAGGTTCTGCCAGAACACGTCGAGGTCCGGGGCCTGTGGGTAGCGGCCGGCCAGCCCGATTATCGCGACGGCGTCGTCGGTCTCGACGGCGTCCTCGGTCTCGGCGGCGTGCGAGGGCTCGGCCGGCTGCGCGGGCTCTGCGGCCGGGGCATCGGGCCGGTCGTGCGCCCGGGCCGGTGCGCCGGCCGGGGCGGCATCGGCGGCCGAAGTGGCACCGGCGGCGGGGGCGGCATCGGCGGCCGGGGCGGCATCCGCGCCGGCGAACGGCGCGGCCACCCGGTCCGGTGCGCCGTGCACCGCCACCGTCGTGCCCCCGGGGCCGGCCAGGACGCGCTCCAGCAGGTCCAGGGCGTCGGCGGTGGGCATCGGCCACGTCCCCCTGGTGCGGCGCGCGTGGTCGAGGGCGTCGGGGGTGAGCTTCATCGCGCCGTCGGCCCACATAGGCCAGCCGATGGCGTAGGTCCGCCCGGGCCGGTCCGCGCGGGCGGCGCGGGCCTCGGCGAAGTGCTCCAGGTAGGCGTTGGCGAAGGCGTAGTCGCTCTGCCCCGGATTGGCCTGGGAGGCGGACAGCGAGGAGTACAGCACGAACAGGTCGAGCCGGTCCCCGGCCGTCGCCCGGTCGAGGTGCACCGCGCCGAGGGCCTTGGGCGCCACCACTGCCGGCGGCGCGCCGTCCGGCTTGTTGCGCACCAGCGAGTCCGCGGTGACACCGGCGGTGTGGAACACGCCGTCCGGCGGACCGAACCGCTCGCGGACGAGGGCGAGCGCCGCCTCGACGTCGGCCCGGCGGGTGACGTCGGCCGTCAGGAAGACGACCTCCGCGCCGGCGGCGCGCCACTCCTCGGCCCGGGCGGCCTGCTCGGCGCTCATCGGGCGGCGGCCGACCAGCGCGATCCGGGCGGCGTGGCGCCTGGCCAGGTGGTCCGCGAGGACGGTGGCCAGGGCTCCGCCGCCGCCGGTCACCACGTAGACGCCGTGGCGCTTCAGCGGCAGGGCCGCGTCCGGGCCGGCGGCGGGCAGGACGGAGGGCAGGGCGGCGGGCAGCTCGGCAGGTGACGCGGCGGGCGCCAGGCCCCGCAGCTCGCGGCGCCCGTCCAGGTGCCGGGACTGCGGCGCCGCCGCGCCGGCGGCGAGCTCGGCCAGCACGGCCTCCGCGACGGCGCCGGCCGTCCAGTGCTGCACGCCGACGCAGCGGCAGGCGAGGGCGGGGGCCTCGGCCGTGACGCACCGGGCGAGTGCGCCGACCGCCAGGTGCTCCGGCGCGCCGCCACCGGCCGGGGCGGGGTGGACGAAGAGGAGCTGCGCTGCCCGGGCAGGACGCCGGCCCAGCACGGAGCGCGCCAGGCGCAGCACGGTCAGGGCCGGGCCGTGCGGGCCGTCGGACGCCGGGGCGGGCTCCGCGGCGGCCGGGACCACCAGGGCGGCCGGGCGGATCCCCCGGGCCTCCAACGCCGACCAGAGCTGGTCCAGTTGGCCGGGGTCGGCCGGGTCGAGGCGGTAGCCGGTGACTCCGGCCTGCTCGAACACCGGCCCGGGGCCGACCGTGACGACCGTGGCGCCTTCGCACCGGGCGGCCAGCTCGGCCGCCAGACCGTCCGGCCCGCCGTCGGGGGCGAAGAGGAGGACGTCGCCCTCGGGCCGGTACCCCGCGGCAGCCGGGGCCGGCGCGGGGTACCAGCGCGGCCGGAAGAGCGCGGTGGCGGACGGCCCGGGTCCGGCGGCGGGGGCGGCGGCGGCGAAGGGGGCCGCGGCGGCGGACGGCTCCGGTGCGGCGGCGGCCGTCGCGCCCGCGGGGTGGGTCTCGGCGAGGTGGGCGGCGAGGCTGTCGATGTCGGTGAACTCGAACAGGAGCGTGGGGTAGAGCGGGCTGCCCACCGTCTCCTCCAGCAGGGCGCTGATCCGGACCAGGTCGGCGGAGTCCAGGCCGAGCTCGTAGAAGCCGGTGCCGCTGCCGACCTCGGCCGGCTCGCGGCCGAGCGCCTCGCCGGCGAGCTGCCGCAGCCGGGCGGTGTAGGCGGCGACGGCCTCGGGCCCGGCCGCCACCGACCCGACCGGGCCGGCCGGGGTGGCAGGGCCGGCTGCGACGGCCGGACCGGCCGGGGTGGCCGGTTCGGCCGTCTCCGGTGCCGCCACCGTCGCCCGGGCCGTGGGCTCGTCGAGCAGCCGGGTGATCAGCTCCGGACGGCGGATCCGCTTGCAGGTGAGCGCGCCGAACTCGGCCAGCAGGAGGCCCTGTTCGTCGTAGAGGCCGTAGTCGCTGCGGATCACGTCGCCGGAGCCGGCCAGCCGCTCGACGCCGGGCACATAGAGGTGGACCGTCCGGCCGAGCGCCTGGGGTGCCCGGAACCGGTCGATGTAGACCGGGATGAACGGCTCACGGGAGACGGCCTCGGTCTGCCCGTACGCGGCGATGGTGGCGGCGTCGAGCAGTGCGGGGTGCAGGTGGAAGGCGGCCGGGTCGGGCGCTTCGGCACCGGTGGTCAACTCGGCCAGCAGGTAGCCGTCACCGACGTGCAGCAGGCCGTGGCAGGCCATCGCCGGACCGTGCCGGATGTTCTCGTCCCGGGCCCGCGCGTACAGCTCGGCCATGTCGTACCGGCGGACGGCGCCGGAGCGCAGGGCGTCGAGGTCGATGGCCGCGGGCGCTGCGGCGACGGCCGGCCGCGCCGGGTCTGTGGCGACGGGTGCGGCGTCGAAGCCGAGGAGGGCGGTCAGGTTCTCCCGCCACGGCGAGCCGGGCACGCCGGCCCAGCGGCTGTCGGCCCGCACCGGACGCTGCCCGGAGGCGCCGGCCGCACCGATGGTGATCCGGATCTCGCGGTCCCGGCCCTCCGTGGTGGCCACCGCCTCGGTGAACAGGATCCGGGTGAGCACGGCCTGTTCGTGGTCGAGGCCCTGGCTGCGCAGGATGCGCAGCAGGATGTCCAGGAACGTCACCCCGGGCATGACCGAGACCCCGTGCACGTGGTGGTTGCGCATGATGAAGTCGGTGGCCGTCAGTACCACCCGGCACTCGATCGGTCGGTCCGTCACGGCCGTGTTCCCCTCTGCCCGAGGCTTTCTGCGATCGCGTCGTCGTCACCGGCGAAGCGGAGGTCGAGGATCGAGGCCACCGGCCCCGAGGAGCCCGGCGGCGGCCCGGGAGGCACCGGCCCGGCAGGCACCGCCCCGGCAGGCATCGGCCCGTGCGGCGGCCAGGCGTCCGGTTCGCGTTCCAGCCAGAACCGGCGTCGTTTGAGCTCCGGTTGCGGCAGCGGTTCCCGGACGGGCTGGTGGCCTGCCCGCAAGCCCGGGTCGAGCTCGCCGACCACGGCGTGCGCGTTGGTCCCGCCGAGGCCGAACGCGCTGACGCCGGCGATCCGGCGGTGCCCGGCCGGCCAGGCGCAGAGTTCGGTGTTCACCCGGAACGGCGAACCGGCCAGGTCGAAGCGCGGGTTGGGCCGTTCGCAGCCGAGGGTGGGCGGGATCGCCGCGTGCTCCACCGCCAGCAGCGCCTTGATCAGCCCGGCGATCCCGGCCGCGCTGAGCAGGTGGCCCAGGTTGGACTTCACGCTGCCGATCGCGCAGTGGCCGGCCTGGGCGGTGCCGTCGGCGAAGGCGTCGGTCAGGGCCCGCAGTTCGATCGGGTCGCCGATCAGGGTGGCGGTGCCGTGCGCCTCGACCATGCCGATCTGCCCGGCCCGCAGGCCGGCGTCGGCCAGCGCCCGGCGGACCACGGCGGCCTGGGCCCTGGGGTTGGGCGTGGTCAGGCCCATCGTCCGGCCGTCGTTGTTGACGGCCACCGCGTCGATGACGCCGTGGATGCGGTCGCCGTCGCGCAGCGCCGCGTCGAGGCGCTTCAGCAGCAGCACCCCGCAGCCCTCGCCCGGGACGAAGCCGTCCGCCCGCTCGTCGAAGGTCCGGCAGCGACCGGACGGGGAAAGGGCCCGGGCCGCGCTGAACTCCAGGTAGGGCTCCTCGTCCAGGAGCACCTCCACCGCGCCGGCCAGGGCCAGTTCGGACTCTCCGGCGAGAAGGCTTCGGCAGGCGAGCTGGACGGCGACCAGTGCGGACGAGCAGGCGCTGTCCACCACCATGGCCGGGCCGCGCAGATCGTACTGGTGGGCGACCCGGGCCGCGATGAAGTTCTGGTCGCCGCCGAGCCCGGCCGGGCCGCCCGCCCCGGCCCGGTGCCGGTAGCCGGACATCCGGGCGCCGGCGAAGACACCGACCTGGCGGCCGGCCAGCTCCTCCTGCGGGTAGCCGGCGTCGCACAGGGCGCTCTCCGCGCCCTCCAGGAAGAGCCGCACCGCCGGGTCGAGGCCGGTGGCCTCCTCCTCGGTCATGCCGAAGTGGTCGGGGTCGAAGTCCTCGATGGCGTCGAGGAAACCGCCCCACCGGCTGATGCTGCGGCCGGGTTCGTAGGACGGGCGGTAGAGGCGCGCGGTGTCCCAGCGGCCGGGCGGGACCTCGGTGACCGCGTCCGCCCCGGTGGCCAGCTGCTCCCAGAAGGCGGCGAGCCCGGGGGCGCCGGGGAAGCGGCAGGCCATCCCGACGACGGCGATCCGGTCCGGCCGCCCCCCGGCTACGGGCTCCGCGGCCGCGGGCGGTGCGAACGGCTCGACGGGAGCCGAAGCGGACGGCTCGCCCGAGGCGGACGGCTCGACCGGAGCGAACGGCTCGACGGCGGCAGGTGGCCCGACCAGGGAGGGCGGAGCTGCCGGGGCGGGCCCTGCAGCCGGTGCGGCCGGTGCCGCCGGTGCAGCCGGGCCGGGCCAGGGCGGGAGCACCCGGGCCAGGTGGGCGGCGAGCGCCTGCGGCGTGTCGTGCTCCAGCAGCACCGCGGGTTCGAGCGGACGGCCGGTGCGGCGCTCGATCTCCACCACCAGCTCGCCCAGCATCACCGATTCGACGCCGAGTTCGGAGAAGGACGCGGTCGGTTCGAGCTCCCCGCGCGGGACGCCGGCGACCGTCTCGAACACCTCGGCCAGCCACCCGGGCACCGCACCCGCCGCGAAGGCCGGGGCGGCAACGCGGTCGGGGGCGGTCGGCTGCGGGGCCCCGGCCACCGGCGGGGCCGCCAGGACGACCGCCGGGCCGTCGGAGGCCATCGCCCAGTCGAGGACGGCGAGCCCGTCGGCGGTGGACAGCTCGCCGAGCCCGGCGGCCCGGGCCGCCGCCCGGGCCTCGTCCCCGGCGGAGCCGTCCGCCCACACCGGCCACTGCACCGCGCGGACCCGGCCGCGGCCGAGCCGCGCCAGCCGGCCGGCCTCGAAGTCCGTGGCGGCGTTGGCCGCCGCGTAGTCGCTCACCCCTGCCGCCAGCCGGGGCAGCGCCGAGGACGCCGAGGAGAAGAGAACGAGGGAGTCCGGCCCGTCCTCGGCGCAGAGCTCCGCGAGGGTCTCCAGCCCGTCCGTCTTCGGCTCCAGCACCTCCCGGATGTCGTCGCACCGCTTGTGGACGAAGGCCGCCGGGCCCCGGGAGCCGAGCCCGGCGCAGTGCACCACCCCGGCGATCGGGCCCAGTCCGGTGCGGACCTCTGTCAGGAAGGCCGACAGCCGGGCCCGGTCGGAGAGCGCGCCGGTGAACACCAGCACCCGGGCGCCCGCCCGCTCCAGGTCGCGGACCGTGCTCACCGCCTCGGTGGTGGCCGCGGGCAGCTCCGGGTCGTCCCAGCGCTCCCGGGGCGGTAGTTCGCGCAGGCAGGCGAGGGCGATCCGGCGGGCGCCGCGGGCCACCAGGTGACGGGCGACCGTCGCCCCGAGTCCGCGCGTGCCGCCGGTGACCAGGTAGGCCCGGGCGGGGTCGGCCGTGAACGGCACCGCCGCCGGCGCCTCGACGGTGCTCCACTGCGGGAGCAGCCGTCGGCCGCCCCGGTGGCAGACCTCGGCGGGCGGCTGCCCGGCGGCCCACTCGGCGGCGACCGCCTCGGCCCGGGGCAGGTCGGTGTCCAGGTGGGTCGCGCGGACCCTCGGGTACTCCACGCCGAGCATCCGCACGAACCCGGCGACCCGGGAGCCGGCCGGCGACGGGCGGGCACCCGGGACGTCCTGGAGGCCCTCGGTCACCTGGAGCACCCGCAGTTCGCCGCGGTGGGCGCGGATCAGCTCCTGGAGCAGGGCGATCCGCGCCGTCCACGGGCCCGGGTCAGCCGGCCGGCCCACGTCGGTGAGGTCCAGCACCCCGGCGAGGGCGGGCAGCCCGGCGAGGGCACGCCGTGCGGAGGCCTCGTCGTGGAAGGCCGGCACGCCGTCGCCCCGGTCCGCGCCCTCGCGCAGCAGCACGCAGTCGGCCCGGGCGCCGAGCAGCGCGACGGTCTGCGCGGCCAGGGCCTCGCTGCCGGGGCCGGCGAGCACCGCCACCGTGCCGGGCGGGACGGTGCCCGGGGCCGGCTGCGGGCCGGCCGTCCACCGGCGCTCGCGCAACGGGACGGCCACCGTGCTTACCGGGCCGGGCAAGGGCGCCACCACCGGTGCGGCGGTCCGCGGCTCCGTGGGCGGGGTCGCGTCCGGACGGCCGACCGGCTCCGGGAGCCAGCAGCGCCGGCCCGCGAACGGGTAGCCGGGCAGCGCGGCGATCCGGCGTCCGGCGGTCTTTGGCAGGGCCTGCCAGTCCCATGCCGTCCCGGTGACCCAGCGCCGGGCGAGCTCGGTGAGCTCGTACCCGGCCGGGTCGACGCGCTCGGCGGGCAGGCCCGGCCCGGAGGGGCCGCTCACCCGCCCGCGGAGCTCGGCCGTGCCCCGGCCGGAGGCGAACGCGGCCAGCCGCTCGGCCAGTTCGGCCGGCGAGGAGACCACCAGGGCGAGCCGCTCGCGCAGCTCCTCCCGGCCGACCCGGCTGGTATGGGCCACATCGGCGAGTTCCGCTGCGCCGTCCGCCGGCACGGGGGTGCTCCGCAGGTGGTCGGCCCACCGGCCGGCGAGCCCGGTCAGTGCCTCCTCGGTGCGTGCGGACAGCAGCACCAGCTGCGGCCCCGCCGGGTCGGCCGCCGCCGCCGTGGCGGGCACCGGCTGCGGGTACTCCTCCACCACGAGGTGGGCGTTGGACCCGCCGGCGCCGAAGGAGCTGACCCCGGCCCGGCGCGGACCGCCGGACGGGCGGGGCCAGTCGGCGGCCGAGCGCTGCACCCGGAAGGGCGAGGCCGCCCAGTCGATCGCGGGGTTGAGCTCGTCGGCGTGCAGCGAGGGGACCAGCCGCCCGTGCCTGAGCTGGAGCAACACCTTCGTCAGCCCGGCGATGCCGGCCGCCGCCTCGGCGTGCCCGAGGTTGGACTTGACCGTCCCGACGGCCACCTGGCCCGGGGCCAGGGCGCCGAACGCCTGCTGGAGTCCGGCGATCTCCACCGGGTCGCCGAGCGCGGTACCGGTGCCGTGCGCCTCCAGGTAGCCGACCGTCCCGGGCTCCACGCCCGAGCGGGCGAGCGCCTCGGCCACCACCCGGCCCTGTGCGGCCGGGTCGGGCACGGTGTAACCGTTGGTGCGGCCGCCGTGGTTGACGGCCGTGCCCTTGATCACGCCGTGGATCCGGTCCCCGTCCGCGACCGCCCGGGCCAGCGGCTTGAGCAGGACGGCGCCGACCGCCTCGGCGGGCACGAAGCCGTCGCCGCCCGCGCCGAAGGCCCGGCAGCGGTGGTCGGAGGAGGTCATGCCCATCGCCCGCTGCTGCACGAATTTGTTCGGGTGCAGCGAGAGGTTCACCCCGCCGGCCAGGGCCACCTCGCACTCGCCGTCGCGCAGGCTGCGCGCGGCGAGGTGGATCGCCGTCAGCGAGGACGAGCACATGGTGTCGACGGTCAGGCTGGGGCCGTGCGCGTCCAGGAAGTACGACACCCGGTTGGCGATGCCCGCCGGGGTCGAGCCGGCGGCGACGGGCGCACCGGTGAGGGTGCGTTCGACGCCGAAGTACGGGTACTCGTGGTGCATCGAGCCGACGAAGACACCGATCCGGGGGCCGTGGGCCCGGCGCAGGCGCTCCCTGGGCCAGCCGGCGTCCTCCAGGGTCTCCCACACCACCTCCAGCAGCAGCCGCTCCTGGGGGTCCATCAGGTCGGCGTCGTGCGGGGTGATGCCGAACAGCAGCGGGTCGAAGCGGTCCACCCCGTCCAGGAAACCGCCCTGCATCAGCTCCTCCCCCGGCCGGCCGGTGCGCCGCCCGGCGGGCAGGCCGGTGACGAGGTCCGCGCCGGCCAGCAGCTGTTCCCAGAGCGCCTGCACGGTGGCCGCGCCCGGGTAGCGGCCGGCGAGGCCGATCACGGCGAGGTCGTCCCCGTCCGCAGCGCCGGGTGCCGGGCCCGACGCGGCCCCGGCGGCGGGAGCGGGGGCGGCGAGCGCGGCGACGCTGCGGGCGACACCGGCCAGGTCGCGCTGTTCGAACAGGAGGGTGGCCGAGGTGATCCCGAACTCCGCGCGCAGGCCGGCGTTGAGCCGTGCCACCAGGAAGGAGGTGAGGCCGTACTGGTCCAGCGGCGTGTGCGGGTCGATCGAGGCCTGCGGCAGGCCGGACACCTGGGCGTAGAGCTCCACCAGGCGCCGTTCGACACGGGCGACGTCCTCGCCGGACGGCGCCGGCCGGGCCGCGGCGGCGGGCACGGCGGGTGCCGGGGCCGCGCCGGCCTCCCGGGCGACCGGCGCGACCGGCGCGACCGGGAACGGCTCGGTGGGCAGCGGCACCCGGCGGGCCGGCACCGCCCACTGCGCGGGCCAGTCCACCTCCGCGCCCGCCAGCCAGGCGGCGCCGGGTCCGTCGGAGGGCGCGGCGGGCCGACCACCCGCCAGGTAGTGCGCGAGCGCGGCCCGCAGCGCGGGCAGGCCCTCGGCGCAGTCGAGGACGAGCCGGTGCGCGTGGTGGGTGCGGCCGGTCTGCAGCGTGTACGCGAGGTCGGCCGGGTCGGGGTCGGTGGTGCGCAGCCGCTCGGCCAGGCGGGCCGCCGCGCCGCGCAGGGCGGCCTCGTCGCGCCCGGAGAGCACCGCCAGCAGCGGACCGCGCGGGGTGTCGCCGCCGGCCGGGGAGCGTTCCGCGGCCGTCGCCGGGCGGACGACCGCGTGGCCGAGCGAGCCGGTCGCCCCCGCCGCGTTGACCAGGGCCCGCAGAGGCGCGGCGCCTTCGGGTGCGGGCCAGGGCAGCCGGCGGTCGGCGAGCCGGACCGGCAGGGCGTCCCAGTCGACCAGGCGGCTGAGCTGCTCGGCGGTGGGCGTCGGGGCGATGGTGCGGTGGCGCAGCTGGAGCAGGACCTTGGTGAGCTGGGCCAGTCCGGAGGCGGCCTCCAGGTGGCCGATGGCGGGCTTGAGCGTGCCGAGCAGCACGGGACCGCCCGGGCGGTCCCGGAAGAGCCCGCCGAGCGCCTCCACCTCGGCCGCGTCGGCGAACGCGGCCCCGGTGGCCGCGCATTCGACGTAGGCGACCTCCTCGGTGGTGACCCCGGCCCGGTCCAGCGCGCGGGCCATCGACTCCTGGAAGGCGGCCACGTCGGGGGCGCCGAAGCGGTGGGAGCCGCCGGCGAAGTCGATCCAGCTGCCCTCGACCACCCCGTGCAGGTGGTCGCCGTCGCGGCGCGCGTCCTCGACCCGGCGCAGGAGCAGCGCGCCCACGCCCTCCCCGGGGGACCAGCCGCTCGCGGCGGCGTCGAAGGCGCCCCGCACGCCCTCGGGGGCGACCAGTCCCAGGCCCGCCAGCAGCGCCGTGTGGTACGGGTGCGCGACCAGGTTGGCGGCGCCGACCACGGCGGCGTCGCAGTCACCCCGGTGCAGGGCCTCCACGGCCAGGTGCAGCGCGGTGAGCGAGGAGGAACAGGAGGTGTTGACGGCGACGCTGGGCCCGCGGAACCCGAAGAGGTGCGAGATGCGGTTGGGGATGTCGGCGGCGACGGCCGAGACCTCGGCGCGCCCGGTGCGCTCCCAGCGCGCGGCGCCGACGTGCTGGTGGTCGTTCCACATGGTCGCCACGTAGACGCCGACCCTGGGGGCGGCCCGGCGCAGCGAGTCCGCGGTGTGCCCGGCGTCCTCCAGGCACTGGTGCACCGCGTGCAGCAGCTGGCGCAGCTGCGGGTCGAGGGTGCCGGCCTCGGCGGGCGAGAGCCGGAACAGGGCGTGGTCGAAGCCGTCGATGTCGTCGAGGTAGCCGCCGGGGACGCTGCCGGTGTCGCCGGCGCGGGCGGGGGGCGCGGCGGCGATCGAGCGGCGGCCGTCGAGGAGGTTGTGCCAGAGCTCCTCGGGCGAGCCGGCCTGCGGGTAGCGGCCGGCGAGGCCGATCACGGCGGCGGGGGTGACACCGGCGCGCCGCCCGGCCGGGCCCGGCAGCTCGGCCGGGGCGGCGGCCACCGGCACGGGCCCGGGTGCCATGGGCGCGGCGGCGGGCAGGTCGGCGGCCAGGCCGCCGAGGAAGGACTGCAGGAACTGCTGGCCGTCGTCCAGCCGCAGTTCGGCGCGGACCCGGTCGAAGGCCACGCTCCCGATCGGACACAGGCCGACCCCGGTCTCCTGCTGGGCCTCCATCAGGAGCTGTCCGACGTAGCCGGCCTCCAGCAGCAGGAAGCGGCCCGCGTCCGCGCCGTAGAGCGGCGCGATGCCCCGGGGCTGGCCGATCAGGTAGAGCTCGAACGCCGCCTGGTCGAACAGCGGCCGGTTGTAGAAGAAGTGCGCGGAGCGGTCGAGTGCGGGGGCCGGGTTGACCAGGCGCAGCGCGGGCGTGACCGGGTCGTGGTAGTAGACCCCGCCGGGCAGCGACTCGACGGCGCCGGGGCGCACGTACAGGTAGGTCTGGACGGCGTAGGTGTCACCGGCCGAGGGGTAACCGCGCCGCTCGCGGCCGTCCGCCTCGCTCGCGCGCAGGCGGTCGAGCAGCGCGCAGAGGTGGGCGAACGGCAGCGGACCGGGGCCGAACTCCCGCCGGCTGGCGCGGGCGAGGTGGCGCTCGGCGGGGGCGTCGGGGGCGGGCAGCGGCACGGCGGGCTCGGCCGGCGAGGGCGGGCGCAGGTTCCAGCGGCCGTCCTTGAAGGCGGCGCGTTCCTCGGGCGAGAGCACGTCCACGGACTGCGGAGCCGCCGCGGGTACCGGTGCGGGGGCGGCGGGTCCGGGAGCCGGCGCGGGCACGGCGTACGGGGCGGGAGCCGGCTCGGGCACGGCTTGCGCCGCGGGCTCGGGCACGGCGTGCGGGGCAGGCCCGGCCGGGGCCTGCGGGGCGGGCGACGGGGCGGCGCCGAGTTCGCGCGCGAGCCGGTCGGCGATCCCGGCCGCGGTCGGGGTGTCCAGCAGCGCGCTGACCGGGATCCGCACCCCGTGCCGCTGCTGGAGGGTCCGGGAGATCCTGACCATCGTGAACGAGGTCGCACCCTGGTCCCAGAGGTCCTGCCCGGGGTCGACCGGCAGGCCGTCGAGCAGTCCGGAGGCGATCTGCGCGATCTCCTCGGCGAGCCCGGCGGCGGACGCCGACGCGGCAGGGGCGGGAGGAGCAGCGGGAGGAGCGGCGGGTGCGGGGGCCGCAGCGGAGACGGGGACGGGACCTGGGACGGCAACAGGAACGAGGGCCGCGACGGGTGCGGCGGCCGGCAGCGGCCAGGGCAGCGCGGCCCGGTCCAGCTTGCCGTTGGCGGTCGCCGGGAAGGTGTCCAGGAGGACCAGGTGGTTGGGGACCATGTAGTCCGGCAGGGCCAGCGCGGCGTACGCCCGCAGCTCGGACGCCGACGGCGGGTCACCGGCGGCCAGCAGGTAGCCGACGACCTTCTGGTCCCCGGAGGTGCTCGGGCGCACCAGCACCACGGCCTCCCGGACGGCGGGGTGGCTGCGCAGCCGGTGCTCGATCTCGCCCAGCTCGACCCGGTGCCCGCGGATCTTGACCTGGGTGTCGGCCCGGCCGAGGAAGGTCATCACCCCGTCCGGGCCGAAGGCCGCGCGGTCGCCGGTGCGGTACATCCGCTGCCCCTGGCGCGCCACGAACGGGTCGGGCAGGAACCGCTCCTCGGTGAGCTCCGGCCGGTTCTGGTAGCCGAGCGCCAGGCAGTCCCCGCCGATGTAGAGGTCGCCCTCGGTGCCGATCGGGCAGGGCTCCAGCCGCTCGTCCAGGACGTAGTACCGCGCGTTGTCGATCGGCCGGCCGTACGGGATGCTCCGCCAGGCCGGGTCGACGGTGCCGATCCGGTGGTAGTTGGACCAGACGGTCGCCTCGGTGGCGCCGCCCAGGCTGACCAGTTCGGCGCGGGTGAAGACCGCCCGCAGCTGGTCGGGCAGCGACAGCGGGGTGTAGTCGCCGCTGAGGAAGACCAGCCGCAGGTCGTCCGTACCCCTCGGGCCGCCGGTGCCGTCGCCGGCCGGGGCGGGCAGCAGCGGCATCAGCTGGGCGAGCGTGGTGGGCGCCGAGTTCCAGAAGGTGATCGGCTGCTCCAGCAGCAGGTCGAGCAGCAGCGCCGGGTCCTTCTGCTGGGCCTCGTCGGCGATGTAGACGGCGGCGCCGCTGCCGAGCAGGCCGAAGATGTCGAACACCGAGAGGTCGAAGCCGAGCGAGGTGACCATCAGTCCGAGGTCGCCGGGCCCCAGGCCGAACGTGCGCCGGCACCAGTGCAGCAGGTTGGCCACCGGGCGGTGCGAGACCGCGACGCCCTTGGGCCGACCGGTGCTGCCCGAGGTGAAGATGACGTACGCGGTGCCGTCCAGGTGGGCGGTCGGCCGGGGCGCGGTGGCGGCGGGGACGATGTCGTGGTCGATCTCCAGCACCCGGACGCCGTCCGGGAGGGCGAGCGGCCCGGTGTCCGCGGTGGTGAGCAGCAGGGTGGCACCGGTGTCCGCGAGCATGCCGGCGGTCCGCTCGGCGGGGGCGGTGGGTTCGACGGGCAGGTAGGCGGCGCCCGCCTTGAGGATGCCGAGGACGGCTGCGACCAGGGCCGGGCCGCGCCGGGCGCCGATCGCCACCACCTGGCCGGTGTCGACGCCGAGGGCGCGGAGGCGGTGGGCGATGCCGTTGGCCCAGCGGTCGAGTTCGCGGTGGCTTACGGTGCCGCCGGGGTGCAGCACGGCGGGCGCGTCCGGGGTGCGCCGGGCCTGGTCCTCGACGTAGAGGTGGACGGGGCGTTCGTCGGGGACGGGCACGGCGGTGTCGTTCCAGGTGTGCAGCACCAGCTCCCGCTCCTGGGCGCTGAGCGCCCGGGCCGGAGCGGGCTCCGGCCCGGCCGCCGGCTCGACCGACGGACCGGTAGCGGAGACCGGCCCCGTCGCGGAGACCGGCCCCGTCGCGGAGGCCGGCCCTGTCGCCGTGGCCGACGCCGCCGCGGAAGCCGTGGGAGCGGACGCCGTGAGGGCCTCGCCGAGGCCGGCCAGCAGGTGCCGGTAGGCCGCGAACATGGCCTCCAGCCCGGCGGGGGCGAAGTCCCCCGGCACCGCGTCCCAGTGGTAGTGCAGTTCGTCGCCGTCCTCGACGCAGATGCTGTCCAGGCTCACGTCCGGGGTGTAGGTCATCCACCGCGCGGTGCGTGCCCCGGGCGGTGGCGCGTGTTCGGTGAGTTCGAGCAGGCCGGTGTGGACGACGGGGAAGGCCAGGCCCGCGCCGGCCCGCTCCCGCATGACCACGCGGCGCAGTTCGGCGAGCCCGTCGGCGCCGGCGCCGAGCGTGTCGTCCCGGTCCATCCGCGCCTGGTGGGCGGCGGCCCGCTCGGCGAGCGGGAGTGCGGCCGGCCCGTGGTCGAGCCAGCTGAGCCGGGTGTGCTCGCCCGGGCGGCGGTGTTCGTCGTCAGGGTGCCAGCGGGCGGCGACCACCGTGAAGTCGCCGTCCACCCGGGTCGCCAGAGCCTCCGTGAGGACGGCGAGCAGCGCGGCGTCGGGGCTCAGGCCGCGGCTCTCGGCGGCCGCCCGGGTGCGCCGCCAGCCGGTCAGGACGCCGGAGTGGCGGATCCGGCGGCGGTCGGCTCCCCCGGCCGGGACCGGGCCGGCGGGCAGCGCGGCGAAGCGCTCGCGCCAGTAGGCGACGGCGGCCTGGTCCGGCGCCGCGGTTTCGGCGGCGGGGGCCGGCGGGGCGGGCCGGACGGCGGTCCGCCCCGCGTATCCGGCGACCAGCTCGCGCAGCAGCAGATGGAGGCTGCGGCCGTCGACGACGGCCAGGTCGATGGCGCAGTGCAGGGTCGCCCGGCCCGTCGCGGCCCGGGTCACCCGGAGGTCGAACTGCGGCCAGCGGCCGAGCGCGAAGGCCGTCCCGGCCATCCGGTCGCGCAGCGCGTCCACCACGTCCCCGCCGTCGGGGCCTCCGAGGCCTCCGGGGCTGCCAGGGCCGTCCGTGCCGTCGGGGCCGTCGATGCCGTCCGCGGGGAGGTCGATGACCGGGATCCGGCGGCGCGGGCCCGCTGTGCGGCGCACCCGCAGTTCGCCGTCGGAGGACAGGTGACTGCGCAGCACGTCGTACCGCTCGGTCATGGCGTGCCAGGTGTCCTCCAGCCGGCCGATGTCCACCTGGTCGAGCTCGAAGGCGTGGTAGACCTGACAGCCGTCCCAGGGGGCGGCGCCCTGGGCGCGGGCCACGTAGTACGCCTGCTGGAGCTGGTTGAGCGGCCGGGACTCCTCGTCGGTGCCGGCGCCGCAGGCCAGGTCGCGCAGGGTGTTGCCGAGGGCGGTGAAGAGGGTGTCGGCGGCGCCCGGGGCGAGCAGGGTGTCGGCGACGTCCCAGCGGTAGTGCAGGGCGCCGCCCGTCTCCCACATCTGGTGTTCGAGCGCGATGCCGGCGGTTCGGCCGGCCGCGTGCGTCAGGTGGGCGGAGAGGCCGTCCGGCGTGCCGGTGCCGGTGTCCAGCAGGCTGGTGAAGACGACCGGCAGCGCGGCCGGCGGCGCCGACCTGTCGCGGGCGCGCAGCTCGCGCAGGACCTCCACCCCGGAGACGCCGGTGTGGGCGAGGTCCGCCCAGAGCCGGTCGTGCAGGGCGCGGGCGGCGTCGTCGAAGGAGTGGTCGGGCTGTGGCGTGACGGCCAGCAGCGCGGTGGAGGTGAACGGGCCGACGAGCTGCTCGGTGCCGGCCGGCAGCCGGACCCGGTCGGTGGTGGTCAGCACCAGGGTGAACGGCCGGCCGGGGGCGTCGGCGGCCAGGACCTCGGCGAAGGCGGTGAGCACCAGCGCCGTGGGCGACACCCCCAGGCGCGCCGCGTGCGCCTTGAGGGCGTTCCACTGGGCCGGGGTCAGGGCCGCGCCGAGCGAGCGGCGCGGGTGGCCGCCGGGGCGGGCCTGCGGCCGGACCAGGGCGGCCGCAGGGGCGGCCGTCGCCCCGGCGAGGCGGGCGCACCAGTGGTCCAGGTCGGCCTGGTGGGCGGGGGTGGAACGCCGCCCGTGCAGGGCCAGGACGGCCTCGCGCAGCGGTACGGCCGGGGCGGGCAGCGGGTGGCCGGGCTGCTGGTAGCACTGCCACCAGTGGTCCAGCAGCACGTGGAGGCCCTGGCCGTCGGTCAGCATGGCGTCGATGTCCAGGTGGACCACGCCGACGCCGTCGGGGCCGAGCGACACCTCGACGTGGTGCGGCTGCCAGCCGGTGTCCCGTTGCCAGGCCGGGTCCGCCAGCCGGTCGCGGACGGCGCCCAGGTGGTCGGCGAAGGCCTGCGGGGCGGCGGTCGTCAGGTCGTGCACCGGGACGGCCGGGTGCGCCGTGGCGGCGGCGATCCGCTGGCGGCCGTCCTCGTCGACCAGGATGCGCAGCATGTCGTGGTGGGCCACCACGCGCTGCCAGGCCTCCGTCAGCCGTGCCGGGTCGAGTGCGGGCGGCGCGAACTCGCGGTAGATCCGGCAGCCGACCGGGTCGGTGCCGAGGTCCGGGTCACGGCCGACCAGGTAGGCCTGCTGGACGGGGGTGAGCGGGAACGGTTCGTCGTGCCCCGGCGTGCCGGGGGCGGCGGCCGGCTCCGGCACCGGCCGTCGGCCGCCGTCGAACCCTTCCGTCAACTCGTCGATCCTGTCGATGAGTTGCCGGGTCGTGGCACCACCGCCGATCCAGTCGACCGCGATCTTCACCCCGCACACGGCCTCGATGCCGATGGCCAGGCGGGTCGCCGCGAGCGAGGCGAGCCCGTGCTCGCGCAGCGGCAGGTCGGGGGCGGGCCGTGGCGCTCCGGCGGGCCCGACCTCATCGACGAGACGGGTGACCGCTGCGGCGATCTCGTCGCGGTTCAATGGGTTCCTCCTTGACGGGCCCGGCAGGGCGCGGCGCAGCGGGGCGGGGGCAGACACGGGACAGACGCAGATGCAGATGCAGACGCAGGCGCTGCCGCAGGGCAGAGCAGGCGCAGAGCAGAGCACGCGCGGGGCAGACACGGGGCGGGGCGGGCGCAGAACAGGCGGGGCGTCAGATCGGGTGCTCGGCGAGGAAGGCGTCCAGCGTCTCGAAGAGCGCGGGTTCGCCGCGGAACAGCGAGAGGTGGTCGCCGTGCGGCCGCACCACGCTCACCGAGCCCGGCAGCGCGGCGGCGACCAGGGCGGACGCGCCGGGGTGGGCGGTGTCGTCGTCCGCGCTGGTCACCACGAGCGCGGGCGCGCTCACCCGGGCGAGGTGCGGGCGCAGGTCCGTGCCCATCACCGCGTTGTTCAACGCGCAGTAGCGGCCGAACAGTTCGACCGTCGCGTACGGGTAGAGCACCAGGTGGGCGAGGTCGGCCGGAACGCTGTCGCCGATCGAGCGGCAGAGGGTGGCGTGGATCGTCCCGGCCAGGTCCTGGTCCTCGCAGGCCATCTCCAGCAGGGCGTGCAGGTTGCGCTGGTGGTCCGTCCGGGGGCTGTCCGGGCCGAGGTGGAGGTCACCGTGCCAGAGGCTGAGCGAGGTGATCCGCGCCGGGTCCAGCGCGGCGGCGGTGACCGCCGCCACGGCGCCGCCGCACAGGCCGACCACGTGTGCGCGGACGGCGCCCGCGCGGTCGAGGGCGGCCAGCAGGTCGCCGGCCTGGGCGGTGACGTCGTAGCCGGGCGGTGCCGGGCCGTCCTGGCCGGCGAAGAGGCCGCGGCTCTCCCAGGTCACCACGTAGTGGGTGCGGGCGAGTTCGCGGATCCACCGCTCGGCCAGCCGGGCGGGCATCCCGGGGGCCAGGGCCAGCACCACGGCCCGCTCGGAGGGCCGGCCCGCGGTGAGCACCCGCAGCGGCACGCCGTCGGGCGCCGTGGCGTCCAGCCGGGTGCAGAACCCCTCGAAGTCGGCCGCGACGACCTCGTCGACCGCCGCGTCGACGACGGCGTCGGCCGTGGGGTCGGCCGTGGGGTCGGCCGTGCCGTCCGCGGTGACCGCCAGGCCCGCGAGGTCCAGCCGGGCGGCGACCACCCGGGCGAAGGTGTCCGTCTCCGCCGTCTCGGCGGCCACCGCGACGGGCGGGGCGCCGAGGCGGCGGGTGACGGCCGCCAGCAGCGGGCCGAGCGACCGGGCGCGGGGCCCGGCCGGGACGGTCACCGGTGCCAGCACGTCGAGCAGCGGGCGCAGCGACAGCACGGCCTCGGCGAGCCGGGCCGCCGGAGCGGGCGCGGGGCCCGCTCCGGCGCCGGCGTCAGCAGACCGGGAAGACATGGCCCCGGGTGGTACGGTCCGTCAGCCGGTTGTGCCCGTGGACGTCCTGGCCGGCCACCAGGACGGCGCCGTAGCGGTCAAGCGAGACCTGGCCGCCGTACTCCTCGATCACCTCGGTGCCCGGGTAGACCCGCACCGAGGTGGGGACGTAGCGGGAGGCGAAGCCCATCCGCATCCGCTGTTCCGGGCCGTCGTTGGGGTGCGAGGCGTGCATCAGGGTGGACCAGAACATGATCGCCTCGCCCGGCTTCATCACCATCGAGACGGCCTTGGTCTCGTCCGGGACGAAGTTCTCGTCCTTGCGCAGCTCGCGGTAGTCGTAGCCGAAGAAGCCGCGCCGCACGCCGTCCTTGTCCTGCTGGTTGATCCGGTCCGGGTCGTAGTGCATCTTCTTGGCCTCGTCGTAGTTCATCTGCTCGTGCGAGCCGGGGATGAACTGCAGGCAGCCGTTGTCGACGGTGGCCTCGGTGAAGGCGGTCCAGACCGTGATGGTGCCGCCGAACTCCTTGAACTCCGGCGGCCACAGGATCTGCGGCTTGCCGGAGGCGTTGGCGAAGGTGTCCGCCTGGTGCCAGTCGGTGCCCTCGTCGCCGGGGTACTTGGGGAAGAACTCGGTGCGCCAGCAGAGCACGTCCGGGCCCAGGGCGCCGACCACGCGGTCCACGATCTCGGCCCGGCCGATGTGGTCGGCCAGGAACGGCGAGTCCAGGTGGCGGTCGTAGTTGGAGATGTTGGTGTTGCCGGAGGAGGAGGCCTCGTCGCCGTAGACGGCCATCGAGCGGTCCATCAGCGCCAGCCGCTCGCGCCGCCACTGGGCGGTCATCTCCTCCGGCTCGTAGACCTTGAAAGGCCCGAAGAAGCCGTTGGTGCGGAAGCTCTCCAGCTCCTCGGCCGACAGCGCGAACGCGCGGCCGTCTGCTGCCCGGGTCATGCCTGCTCCTTCACGGGGTTGTCGTGGTCGCCGCCGGCGTTCTGCCCGGGGTGGCGGCCGGTCTGCTGGGCCACGGCGGCGGCCAGCCGGGCGATGCTCGCCTCGCCGTCCAGCTCGGCGCCGGTCAGGCGCAGTGCGAAGCGCCGGTTCAGCTGGGCGAGGATGCGGGTGAACGCGAGCGAGGTGGCCCCGGTGTCGAACAGGTCGGCCTCGGGGGCGGGCGGGCGGGAGCCGCGCAGGACTTCGTGAACGATCGTGGTCACGGCGTCCAGGACGGTCGGCCCGCCGGGGGCGTCCTGGTCCGGGAGGGCGGCGGGCGCGGTGTCGAGGAGCCCGCGCAGCGCGTCCCGGTCGGTCTTGCCCTGCGGGGTGAGCGGGAGCTCGTCGACCACCCGGTAGAGCGCGGGCCGCAGGTGGGCGGGCAGGCCGGCGGCGGCGTGCCCGGCGAGGTCGTCCGGCAGCGCGGCCGGGTCGACGGCCGGGTCGGCGGTGCGGCGGGGCTCGGGCACCACGAACGCGGCCAGCCGGACGTCGCCGTCGACGTCGTGCGCGAGGACGACGGCCGCGCGCACCAGGGGGTGGCCGAGCAGCCGGTGCTCGATCTCGCGCGGTTCGATCCGGAAGCCCCGGACCTTGAGCTGGTCGTCGATCCGGCCGAGGTAGCGCAGCTGCCCGTCGGGGGCGCGCACGGCGAGGTCCCCCGAGTGGTAGTGCCGGGCGACGGGCCCGCCGCCGAAGGACTCCGTGGTGAAGCGCTCGGCGGTCAGCTCCGGGCGGTTCAAGTAGCCGCGGGTGACACCGGCGCCGGCGATCAGGATCTCGCCGGGGGTGCCGTCGGGCACCGGGGCGCCGTCCGGGCCGGCCAGGACGAAGTCCAGGTCGGGCAGGGGCACGCCGATCGGGCTGTGCTCGGGCGTGGCCAGGTCGGCCGCGGTGATCGGCCGGTAACTGGCGTGCACGCAGGTCTCGGTGATGCCGTACATGTTGACCAGCCGGGGCGACGCGTCCCCGTGCCGCTCCAGCCAGCCGGCCAGGTCGCGCACGTCCAGGCGCTCCCCGCCGAGGACGACCAGGCGCAGCGCGAGGGCGTCCGGCCCCGGCGCCTCGGCGTCGGCGGCGGCGAGCTGGCGGAAGGCGGAGGGGGTCTGGTTGAGCACGGTGACCCGCTCGGCGCGCAGCAGTGCGTGCAGCTCGGCGGGCCGGCGGGTGACGTCCTTGTCGACCACGACCAGCCGGCCCCCGTGCAGCAGGGCGCCCCAGAGTTCCCAGACGGAGAAGTCGAAGCTGGCGGAGTGGAAGAGCGTCCAGACGTCGTCGGGCCCGAAGCCGAACCAGTCCCGGGTGGTGTCGAACAGGCGGACCACCTGGCGGTGTTCGACCAGGACGCCCTTGGGCAGGCCGGTCGATCCGGAGGTGTGGATCACGTAGGCGAGGTCCCGGTCGGCCACCGGGGTGCGCTCGCGCGCTCCGGTGCCGGCCGGCGGGGCCTCGGCGGTGATCGGCACGACCTGGGCGGTCAGCGCGTCCGGCAGAGCCTTGGCCGCCTGGCCGGTGGCCGCCACCACCTCGACGCCGGTGTCGGTGACGAGGTGGAGCAGCCGGGCCTCGGGGTAGTCGGGGTCGAGCGGGACGTAGGCCCCGCCGGCCTTGAGGATGCCGAGCAGGCCGACCACCAGGTCGGCGCCGCGGTGGGCGGCGAGCCCGACGAGCGCGCCGGAGCCGACTCCGCGCGCCGCCAGACGGGCCGCCAGCTCCTCGGCGCGGGCGTCGAGTTCGCCGTAGGTCAGCTGCCCGGAGGCCGCGGTGACGGCGATCCGGTCGGGCGCTTCGCGGGCCCGGTCTTGGAAGATCTCGTGCAGCGTCCGGCCGCTCATGGCCGACACCTCCTGGTCCTCGGCGGGCGGGTCAGCCCGCGGACGGGTACTGGGTGGCGTACAGGCCCCAGTGGTGCGGCGTCAGGGCGACGTCCTGCATGGTGCCCTGGACGAACATCCGGGCCCACGTGCCGCCGGCGCCCTTCTCGGGTGCCCGCTCCCGGAAGAAGATCTCCCGGACGCTCTCGTTCTGGACGTGCAGCTGGAGCAGGCGCTGGTAGGTGCCCAGCGAGCGCAGGTGGATCAGCCAGTGGATGCGGTCCGCCGGGCCGAAGGCCTCCTCGTACAGGAGGACGGTGGCTTCGCCGGCCAGGTTGTCGTTGATCGCGGCCGCGGCCTCGCGGGCGAACTGGCGGGCCTCGGAGCGGTAGTCGTACTCGATCTGGGCGGTGCGGTGGATGAGGAGCCCGGCGTTGGCGGAGTGCAGCAGCTGGTCGTCGCCCTGGCCGGTCTGGTGACGGGCCGACGGGAGCACGACGGCGGTGCCGGTGTCCTTGAAGACGGAGCTCTGGCGTTCCAGGGTGCCGTCCACCGCGGTGCCGTACATGCCCCAGAACTGCGGCAGCAGGACCGCCTCGCGCAGGGTGCCGTCGACGAACATACGGGCCCAGCTGCCACCGCCCTTCTCCTCGCCGATCCTGATCTTGCCGAAGAGGTTGCGGTAGCCCTCGTCCTGGCTGCCCATGCGGACCAGCGTCTCGTAGCTGTCCATCGACTTCAGGTGGATCAGCCAGTGCACGAGGTCCTTGGTGCCGAACGTCTCCTCGTAGACGAAGACGCTCGCCACGCCCTGCTGGGTGGTGTTGATGTACTCGGCGAGTTCCCGGGCGAACTCACGGGATTCCGAGTGGAATTCGCCGCGTACCTGGGCGGTGCGTTCGACGATCATTCCGGAGTTCCCGGAGTGCAGGATGTGCTCCGGCGCCAGAACGGTCTGGCCGCCGGCCGGCGGCACGGCCGCCCGGGCGTTTCCAATGGATTCCGGTGCTCCGGTCTCCGATGTCGACATGGGGCCCTCCTGATCGAATGCGAGCGAATTCCCGAGCATTCTGGAATTCGCCTGTCAGAGACTATTCAGCGGGGTGCCGATTTCCTGCTCACAATTGCGCACGCCGGAGTTCGTCCGTCCGGTCGGCCAGCACCGCGGCGGCGCCCGTCATCAGGTGGCCGGCGATGACGTCCACATGGCGCCGGCGCCAGTCGGCCAGCTCGGTGCCGGCGACGAGCTGGTTGAACGCGCCCATCGCCGGGCCGCAGTGGATCTGGTAGTTGACCTGCTGGTCGGGGGTGCCGTGCAGGGCCAGCCTGGTCGAGTGGACGAAGTACCAGCGGAAGACCAGCGCCATCCGGTGGCGGGAGCTGCGGGCGGCCCGGGCCAGCTCCTCGGGAGCGGTGCGGGCGAGGTGCGCCTCGGTCTCCCGCCAGACCTCCTCGACCGGGCGGCCGAAGCACTGTTCCTCCAGCGAGCGCAGGGTCGCGGCGTCCAGACCGTCCAGGCCGTCGTGCTGCCGGTAGAGCTGGTAGAGCTTGTTCGCCCGGGCCGGGAACAGCGTGCCCTTGCGGACCACCTGGACCCGCGCGCCCAGTTCGAACATGTCGCCGGCCGGCGCGTAGGCGGTGTCCTGGACGTCCAGCCCGGCCAGCATGTCCTTGACCGCGTCCGCGGTGCCCGCCTCGGGGGTGCACTGGTTGACGGAGCCGGTCAGGACGAAGTCGGCGCCCATCAGGAACACCGCCGCCACCGCCTCGGGGGTGCCCAGCCCGCCGGCCGCCCCGACCCGCACCCGCCGGTGGTAGCCGTACTCGGCGCCCGCCCGGTCCCGCAGCCGGGCGACGGTGGGCAGCAGGGCCAGCGCCACGGCGCCGTCGGTGTGGCCCCCGGAGTCGGACTCCACGCAGAGGTCTCCGCTGACCGGCAGCTCCCGGGCGATCTGCGCCTCCGGCTCGGTGAGGGCGCCCTCGGCCAGCAGCCGGCCGACCAGCGCGGCGGGCGGCGGCGCCAGGAAGGCCTGGGCGACCTCCGGCCGGGAGACCTTGGCCACGACGTGGCGACCGGCCCGGGGCCGGCCAGCGGCGTCGCGGCCGGCTCCGCTGAACCGGGCCCGGACCAGCGCGGGGGTGATCCGGGTGAAGCCGGCCGCCTCCACACAGCGCACCCTGGAGCGCACGAGGAGCCCGGCCAGCGCCCACTCCCTGGCCTGGTCGGCGGGCGTGTGCAGCAGGTTGGCGCCGTACGGGCGGTCGGGGCCCAGCTCCCGGGCGATCCGGGCGAGATCCCGCTCGATCCGGTCGAGGCCCAGGCCGCCGGTGCCGAGGAAGCCCAGCAGGCCGGCCCGGCCCATTCGCAGCACCAGGTCGGCCGAGGAGATGCCCTTGTACATCGAGCCCGCCAGGTAGGCGGCCCGCACGCGGTGGTCCGCGCGGAACTCGGCGCTGCCCAGGCTCTCCGGCCGGAACTCCACCCGGGCCGGGGCCGGTTGCGGGCCGGCGGGCGCCGGGCGGGCGGACCGCGGGCCGGCGGGCGCCGGGCGGGCGGACCGCGGGCCGGCGGGCGCCGGGCGGGCGGACCGCGGGCCGGCGGGGGGCGCGGGTTCCGGCGGCCGCGTCGCGGTGGCCCCGCGGTCCTTCAGGGCCGTCTGCCAGAGCCCGGTCAGCACCGTGCCCGGCCCGCACTCGCGCGCCTCCCGCACTCCGAGGTCGATCAGCCGCGCCATGCTCTGCGCCCAGTGGACGGGTTCGGCGATCTGACGGGCCAGCAGCGCGGCCACGTCGCTGCCGTACGGGGCGGCGGTGACGTTGGCGATCACCGGCACGGCGGGCGGGCGCAGCGTGAAGCCGGCCAGGTGGGCGGCGAACGCGGTGGCGGCGTCGCGCATGTACCGCGAGTGGAAGGCCGTGCGGACGGCCAGCGGCACCGTCCTGGCGGCCTTGTCCTCGCGCAGCCGGGCGGCCACCGCGCTCAGCTCGGCGGCCGGGCCGGAGAGGACCAGCTGGGTGCGCGCGTTGTGGTTGGCGATGTCCACCGCGGTGGCGCCGTACCGGGCCAGGGCCTCGGCCAGCTGCTCGGCGGGCAGGCCGACGACGGCGAGCATCCCCGCGTCCTCCCGCCCGCCCGCGGAACCGTCCGCAACACCCGCCGCACCACCGCCCGTGGCACCCTCCGCGGCGCCGGCCATCAGCTCGCCACGCCGTTTGACCAGGCGCAGCCCGGTCTCGAAGTCGAAGCAGCCGGCCGCGAACAGCGCCGCGTACTCGCCCAGGCTGTGGCCGGCCAGGACGTCGGGCCCGGGCTCGCCGTCGGCGCGGGCGGCCAGCACGGTGAGCGCCTCCACCGTGAAGAGCGCCGGCTGGGCGTAGCGGGTGTCGGTCAGCCGCTGGTCCGGGTCGTCCAGGAGGAGCGGTGCGAGCGGGAAGCCCAGGACGGTGTCGGCCGTCGCCAGCAGCTGCGGGAAGCGCTCGATGAGCCCGGCGCCCATGCCCCGCCGGTGCGATCCCTGTCCCGGGAAGATCCAGGCGCGCACGGGTGTCCTCTCGTCGTCGGAGTCGATCGGAGTCGTCGGGGTCACAGCGGCCGTCGGGGTCACAGCAGCCGCCGGGGTCGCTGGAGCCGCATGAGCACCCGGCCGGTGCGGCGCCGGACGGGCAGAGCCCCGGACGGGCAGAGCCTCGGACGGGCAGAGCCTCGGACCGGCGCCGTGCCGCGCCCGCCGGGGCCGGGTTCAGCGCGGCGGCAGCGGCGCGGCGGGGCCCGTCCCGGCGGTGTAGCCGGCGATCCGCTCGCGGACCTGGCCGGTGGTCATCAGCCGGACGAACTCGTCGACCGCCGTCCGCTGGGTGCCGTCGTCGAGGATCCACAGCCGGCGCATGTAGCTCTTGAGGTCGGCCACCGTGTCCGGAGGCAGTTTGGAGGCACGGAAGAGCAGCCGGCGCAGCGCCGGCGCCGGGTCGTCGGCGAGCTCGTCCACGAGCCCGTGGGCCGCGGCCTCCGCCGCGGTGACCGGCAGGGTGCCGAGCGACATGGCGTACGCCCGCTGGAAGCCGACCCGGCGGATCAGGAACGGCAGGACCGAGCAGGGCAGCAGCCCCCACAGCGCCTCGGGGAGGCTGAAGCGGCTGCGGCCGGTGGCGTGCACGAAGTCGCTGGCCGCGGCCAGGCCGACGCCGCCGCCGACCGCCTGGCCGTCCACCTGTGCCACCACGATCCGCCCGATCGTGGTGAGGCGTTCCAGCAGCGCGAAGTAGTCGTCCCCGCCCTGCCGGGTGTCCGCGGCGTCCGGGCGGGCGGCCTCCGCGACGCCGGAGAGGTCCATGCCGCTGCAGAAGGTGTCGCCCTCGGCCCGTAGGACGACCACCCGGCAGTCCTCGGCCTCTTCGGCGAGGTCCAGGGCGGCCCCGAGTTCGGTGATCAGCTCGCGGGTGATGCTGTTGCGCTCGGCGGGCCTGGTGAGCGTGACCGTGAGCCGGCCGCGGTCCCGTTCCAGGCGCAGCGTGCGCGGGCCGCCCGTGGCGGGCGTGGTCAGCTCCACCGGTACCTCCGGTGGAATCCGCTGATCTCGTCGAGGACCAGGAGCCCCCGGCCGGCGAAGGCCTGCTCGTAGACGGGCCCGTAGTCGGCCGGGTCGAAGGCCTGGTCGCGGACGCCGGCCATGCGCAGCGCGCCGCCGTCGGCGATCGTCTCGTACTCGGGCATCGAGAGCGGGTAGCGGTCCTCGATGGCCGCGTCGATGCCCAGGGCGGCGAGCTGTGCGCCGGCTCCCTCGGGCACCACGCCGCTGTAGAACTCCGAGGCGCAGCCCGATCCGTAGGAGAACAGTCCGACCCGGCGGGCCCCGGCGAGGGGTCCGTCGTGGTCGATCATCGAGCACAGGGCGAGGTAGAGCGCGGCGGAGTAGACGTTGCCGACCCGGGTGCAGTAGTCGAGCGAGGGGGCGGTGCGCTGCTCGAAGTCGGCCTCGGTCTTGGCGGCGCTGTACCCCTTGAGGGTGCGCAGCAGGGTGCGGTGGGCGCCGCGGACCATGCCGGCGAAGGGTGTGTGCAGGACGAGGCGGTCGAAGGTGGTGACGATGTCCGCCCCGGCCACGCGCTCGGCGTAGTGACGGTAGCTCTGTTCGAGGCAGGTCAGGTAGGAGAGCAGGGAGAGGTCGGAGTTGCCGGCCTCCAGGTCGGGGCGGGGGCGCAGGGTGTCCATCACCTCGAAGCTGTGGAAGCCGCTGGCTCCCGGGTCGAGGGCCAGGATCCGCGGCCGGCCGCCGACGATCATCGCCACGGCGCCGGCCCCCTGGGAGGGCTCCCAGTAGGTGTCGCGGGCGGCGGCGGAGGCCGCGTCGGCGGCGATCACCAGGGCCTTGGCGTCGGGGTCGGCGCCGACGGCGAGGATCGAGGCGGCGCTGCGCAGTGCCGCGGTGCCGCCGTAGCAGGCGTGTTTGGTCTCGAAGGAGCGGCATCGGCGGCCCAGGCCGAGGGCGTCGTGGACGTAGGTGCTCAGCGGTTTGCCGTAGTCCAGGCCGGATTCGGTGCCGACGACGACCAGTTCGATCCGGTCCCGTTCGGCCGGGGTGAGGGCGTCGACGAGCGGCTTCGCGGCGTTGACGGCGTTGCTGACGGCGTCCTCGCAGGGCAGGTTGACCGACTTCTGGCGCATCATCAGGTTGCCGAAGCGGCGCACGTCCAGCCCGCGGGCCTCGAACAGGGTCCGCACGTCGAGCGAGGCCCGGCCGACGTAGGCGTTGACCGCCTCGATGCCGACCTCCATCTAGCCGGCCGCCGGCGCGTGGTGCGGGACCAGGACGGTCTCCTGGAGGGTGCCGTCCAGGAACATCCGGCCCCAGGTGCCGCCGCCGCGGCCGGCCGGGATCCGCGGGCCGGTCAGGATCTCGCGGAACTCGGGGTCGGTCTGCTCCAGTTCGACGATCAGGCGGTAGTCGTCGAGGCTGCGCAGGTGGATCATCCAGTGGATGCGGTCCTGGGTGCCCCACTGCTCCTCGTAGAGGAAGACGGTGGCGTGGCCGGCGAGCTTCTCGTTGATCCGGTCGAGCCAGGCGAAGGCGAAGTTGCGGCCGTCCTTGCGGAACTCGAACTTGACCTGTCCGGCGCGGTGGACGATGACGCCGGCGTTGGCGCTGTTCAGCTGCTGCTCGACGGGCTGCCGGCTCTGGTAGCGGGCCGGCACGGCGAAGAGGCCGCCGAGGTCCTCGTCGTGGCCGGCGTGGGTGAGGCCGTGCTGGGGCACGATCACCTTCTCCTGGAAGGAGCCCTGGACGAACATCCGCTCCCAGTTGCCGCCGCCCTGCTCGGTGAGGCGGTCGTTGGTGGCGACCTCCTGGAACTCCGTGTTGTGGTCGACCATTTCCAGCAGCTGGCCGTAGTCGTTGGGGGCCCGCATGTGGATCAGCCAGTGCAGCCGGTCCTGGGTGCCGAAGAGTTCCTCGTAGACGAATGTGGTGGCGTTCGGGTGCAGGGCCTTGTTGGTGAAGAACTGCAGATCCCGGGCGAACGAGCGGCCCTCGGTCCGGAATTCGTAGGTGAGCTGTCCGACCCGGTGGATGATCAGCCCGGAATTCCCGGTGTGCAGGAGCTGCTCGGGCGGCTCGGCGACCTGTTCGGCGGCCGGCGCACTATCGGTCCACGCCATGGGGGGATTCCTTTCTGCCCGGTTCCGCGGATGGGGCCGGTGGCCGGTCCGCACACCCGGCTCCGCGGTGCGGCCACGCTAACCGGGCCCGGAAAGGGGGCTCTGCTCAATGTTGGGCAACCCCTCGCGGCGGCAGATCGACTAGACTCCCGCACAAGCGGACCGCGTGGTCCTCTTGGCTCGACGCGGGCTGTGGCTGCTCACGGCCCCCTGATTGGAGTGCGCCTTCATGACCTCTGTCACCAGCGAGTCCCTGCGGTTCGACAAGGACGCGGACGAGTACGACGCGTACCACGGCGGCCTGGAGCGCGGGCGCAAGGCCGCCGCGGACCTCTCCCCCCACCTGCTCCCCGGCCCGGTGCTCGACATCGGCCTCGGCACCGGCCTGGTCGACGTCGGCCTGACGGAGCTCGGCCACAGCGTGCTCGGCGTGGACGTCGCGCCGCAGATGGCCGCCCGCGCGCACAGCCGCCTGAACGGGCGGGTCGTGGTCGGCAGCGGCGCGCACCTGCCGTTCGCCTCCGGCTCGCTGCCCAACGTGATCATGGTGCACGTGCTGCACGTGGTGGACGACATGCAGCGCGTGCTCGCCGAGACCTCCCGGGTGCTCGCCCCCGGCGGCCGCCTGGTCACCGTGCACGGCGTCCCCGTCGCCGAGCCCGACGACCTGGTCGCGGCCGAGGCCCCGCTGAACGTCCTCAAGCCGCAGGTGCCCGACACCCCGGAGCGGCTCGCGGACGCCGCCGCCAAGGTGGGGCTGCGGGTGCTCCAGGAGGCGTCGGTCAACCCGTACGAGATCGACCTGACGCCCAACCAGTACGCGGACAGCATCGCCGGCCGGGTCTGGTCCTACCTCAAGGACGTCGACGGGCAGGACTGGCAGCGCCTGGTCGTCCCGGTCGTGGCGGCCCTGCGGGCACTGCCCGACCCGGACCGCGAACGCCACCAGGTCTGGCGCGTGCCGCTGACCGTCCTCGAGAAGAACTGACCGGCCGGGGGGCTGACATGGGATCCACCACCACCGACGGACAGCCCGCCGGCACGCCCGGCCTCACCCTCACCGACGTGCTGCGCGAACGGGCGGCGACCGATCCCGACGGCGTCGCGATCGTCATCGACGGCCGCGCCCCGCTCACCTTCGGCGACTGGAACCGCCGGGCCGACGCCGCCGCCCACGGGCTGCTGCGCCTGGAGGAGTCCCGCCGCCGCCGGATCGCCCTGTACTTCGGGGGGCTCGACTGGATCGACTACTCCATCGCCTACCACGCCGCCCAGCGGGCCGGCGCGACCGCGCTGCACCTCAACGACACGATGCCGGCCGACGAGGTCGCGCACCGGCTGGCCGAGTGCGGCGTCAACGGCATCGTGCACGGGAGCGCGCTGGCCCCGCCGGCCGGCTTCACCGGCTGGACGGCCGACCTGAAGGAGCTCGACACCGGCCGCGACGACGTGCCGGCCCAGCAGCCGCGCATCGACGGCATCGCCGACATCCTCTACACCTCGGGCACCACCGGGCGGGCCAAGGCCATCACGGTGCCGCACGGCAACATGATGTTCGGGCGGGCCAAGCCGACCATCGACGCCCTCGGCCACGCGGACCACCTGCTCGCCGCGATGCCGCTGGGCACCTCCTCCAGCCAGGGCACGGCCTCGCTGTCGCTGCTCTCGCGCAGCGTCCTACTGGTCGCCCCGCCCGACGACCCGGAGCGGATCGCCGAATCGGTCGCCCGTCACCGGGCCGGCTCGATGATGATCACACCGGCCACCGCCCTGGCCCTGGTCCGCGCCCGCGTCCACGAGCGGCACGACCTGTCCAGCATCCACACCGTCACCACCGCCTCCTCCGCCTTCCCGCCGGCCGTCGCCCGTGAGCTGCTGGCCATGCTGCCCGGGGCGACCCTCGCCATGGCCTACACCTCGCTGGAGGCCGCACCCGCCGTCACCCTGAACCTGTTCGACCCGGCGAGGCCGCTGTCGATGGGCCGCCCCGCCCACGGGACCGAACTGAGGATCACCGACGAGCAGCAGCAGCCGCTGCCGGCCGGCGAGGTCGGCGAGATCTGGATGCGCACCGCCGCACCCAGGCGCCGCTACCTCGACACCGACCTCGACCAGCGGTTCAACATCGGCGACTGGACCAGGATGACCGACCTCGGCCGCGTCGACGAGGACGGCGAACTGACCTTCTTCGACCGCTCGGTCGACGCGGTGCGCAGCGGCGGGACGCTGATATCCAGCATCGCCGTCGAGGCCGAACTGTACGAGCACCCCGACGTCCGGGAGGTGGCCGTGATAGGCCTCCCCGACCCGGAACTCGGCCAGGCCCTCACCGCCGTCCTGGTGCTGACCGGCCAGGGCCGGCCCGACGACGTCCGCGCGTTCGCCGAGACCCGGCTGGGCAAGGCCGAGCACCCGGCCCGCTACATCGTCACCGACAAGCTGCCCCGCAGCTTCCTCGGCAAGGTCCTCAAGCGCGAACTTCGCGCCCGCTACGGCCAGCCGGCCTGACCGGCCCGGTCCGGCCGCTCGCTCCCCGACCACCCCGTACCGTCCCGCACCGCCCCGCCCCGCACCGTACCGTCCCGCCAGGAGGAGATCCCGATGCCCCTCGACCCCGCGCTGCTCGCCGTCCTCGGCTGCCCCGACCACCCGGACGCCGGTCTGCGGGCCGACGACGACCACGGGTCGCTGACCTGCCTGGAGTGCACCCACGCCTTCCCGGTGGTCGGCGGCGTCCCCGTCCTGCTGCCGCCCCAGCCCCGGCAGTAGCGGCGGCCGCCGTGCCCGGCGAGGCCCGTGCCCCGTGGCGGGCCCGACCGGGCCCGTGCCCGAGCCGGTGACCGCGCCGGCCTCCCGGCCGCACCGGCCGGCCCCGGCCGCTCAGGGTGAGGTCGTCGGGCCCCGTCCCGGTCGGGCACCATAAGGCCGGGCGCCCGCTGTACTCCGTCGGGGCGCCTGCCGGCACCGGCCCGGCCGACGCGGGCGGGGGCGGCGCCCCCGCTCCCGCGCCGGGACGGCGCCGCCGCGACACCACCGCCTGGAGGTACCCGCACCATGTCCAGAACCCCCGCGTCCGGCGCACCGGCGGCGCGCTCGCGTGCCGACGCCGTCCGCAACCAGCGGCTGCTGACCGACGCCGCGGCCCGCTCCTTCGCCGCCGGGGGCCTCGGCGTCCCCGTCTCCCAGATCGTCCGGGAGGCGGGCCTGGGCAAGGGCACGGTGTTCCGCTGCTTCCCGACCAAGGACCACCTGGTCGCCGCGATCGCCGCCGAGCGCCTCGACGAACTCACCGAGCTGGCCGAGGCCCTGGCCGCCGAGGCGGACCCGGCAGCGGCCCTGTACTCCTTCATGCAGGCCGCCGCCCGGCTGTTCGCCGCGGACCGGGGCTTCTTCGAGTCCCTCTCACTGCCGCCGCACGCCCACCCCGAGGTCCTGGCGGCCGAGGGGAAGCTGACCGACGCGGTGGACGTCCTGCTGGGCCGGGCCCAGGAGGACGGCGCGGTCCGGGCGGACATCAGCACCGTGGACGTCCTGCTGCTGCTCGGCGGTATCCGGCAGGCCGCCGCACCGCTGCTGGCCACCCTGCCCGACCTCTGGCAGCGCTACCTCGACGTCGTCTTCGCCGGCCTGCGGACCCCCGCACCCGGCGCACCCGAACCGGCCGGCGCCGGCACCGGCGCCCCGTCAAGGGCCGACTACCGCCGGGCCGTCGAGGCACTCGGCGCACCCTAGAACCCGTCCCCTGACCCCTCTCCCGACCCGGGCCACCGCGTGACCCGGTCCGTCCGCACCACCCGCACCGCCGCCCGCCCCGCACCGCCCGCACCGCCGCCCGCCCCCGCCGGGGAGCGCCCGGTGCGGCAGTGTCAGCACGAAGCGGACCACGTGGTCCGCTTCAGGTGCTACGATCCGGCGAGCCGGCACCGCCGGGTCCACCGACCTGCTGTCCGTCAGGAGCGCTTGTGACCACCTCACCCGCGAAGGACACTCCCCCGAGCCCGGCCGCGGCATCGCTCGGACCGGGACGGCCCGCACTGATCATCGTGTTCCTGTGCCTGGCCGACCTGATGGTCGTCCTGGACGCCACGATCGTGAACGTCGCCCTGCCGTCCATCAAATCCGGCCTCGACATGAGCCAGGGCGACCTCCAATGGGTCGTCAACATCTACGCCCTGATGTTCGGCGGCTTCCTCATCCTCAACGGCCGGCTCGGCGACCTCTTCGGCCGCAAGCGGCTGCTGCTGGCCGGCGTCGTCCTGTTCACCGTCTCCTCCGCGGTGAACGGCCTGGCCACCGACGCCACCCTGCTGATCGCCGGCCGCGGCGTCCAGGGCCTGGCCGGGGCGATGATCGCACCCGCCGGACTCTCCATCATCAACACCTCCTTCAAGGACGCCTCGCTGCGCACCAAGGCGCTCGGCGCCTGGGGCACCATCGCGGCCGCGGGCGGCGCGCTCGGCCTGCTGCTCGGCGGTCTGCTCACCGCCTCGCTGTCCTGGCACTGGATCTTCTTCATCAACATCCCGATCGGCGCCGTCGTCCTGATCGGCTCCCGGCTGATCCCCGACTCCCGGCTGAACGAGGACGGCGACCGCTCGGTCGACGTGGTCGGGGCGGTGACCGTCACCGGCGGCCTGCTGCTGCTCGTGCTGGTCCTGAGCAACAGCGAGTCGTGGGGGTGGACCTCCACCCGCACCCTGCTGACGGCCGCCGGCTCGGCGGTCCTGCTCGCGATCTTCACGGTGGTCTCGCTGCGCGGCCGGTCGCCGATCGTGCGGTTCGGGATCTTCCGCATCCGCTCGCTGGCCGTCGCCGACCTCGTGCTGCTGATGCTCACCTCGGGCGTCTTCTCGATGTTCTTCTTCTCCTCGCTCTACCTCCAGGGCATCCTCGACTACAGCCCGCTGCGGGCCGGACTGGCCTTCCTGCCGGCCGCCACCGGTGTGATGCTGGGTGCCGGCCTGGCCCAGCCCACCGTCTCCCGGCTGGGGCCCGTCCCGGTCGGCACCGCCGGCCTGACCGTCAGCGCGGGCGGCATGCTGTTGCTGGCCCGGCTGCCCGAGTCCTCCAGCTCCTACGCCGGCGACCTGCTGCCCGGTCTGCTGATGCTCTCCGTCGGCCTGGGCATCGCGTTCGTCCCGGTCACCCTGCTGGCCACCTCCGGCGTCCCCGAGGCGGACGCCGGGCTGGCCTCCGGGCTCTACCAGACCACGCAGGAGATCGGCGGCGCCATCGGCCTGGCCGTGCTGTCGGCCATCGCGGTGCGCCGCACCGCCGGCGAACTCGACGGCGTCGACTCGCCGGACACCGCGACCCAACTCGCCGCCCAGGTCTCCGGGTTCAGGGCCGCGTTCGCCGTCGGCGCGCTGCTGCTGCTCACCGGCGCCATCCTGTTCGCCGCCCTGCTGCGCAAGCGGCACGTCGAGGCGGTCCTCAAGGACATCGCCCCGCCGGAGGCGGCCGAGCAGGCCTGACGCACACCCGACCGCCGAGGGCCTGTGAGCGCCGCCGCGCCTCACAGGCCCTCGGTGGTGGGTGCCGCCGTGGTGACGGCCCGGGGGGGTGCCCACCTCGGTGGTGGTCGTCTCCTTAAAAGGGAGGGGGGAGTGGAAGGAAGGGGGGGAGGTAGAACGGATGTGGCGGGGCCGGGA